>CAIQGU010000001.1 GCA_903871435.1 uncultured Burkholderiales bacterium
AGGAATCGCAGTGGATGATGGGGATGGGCGTGCCCCAGTAGCGCTGCCGCGAAATGCCCCAATCCCGCAGCCGGTACTGGGTCTGGGCGCTGCCCAGGCCCTTGGCCTGCAGGTCGGCCGCAACGGCCGCAATGGCGGCGTCATGCGCCAGACCGTCGTAGGGTCCGGAGTTGACGCAGGTGCCCGACTGCTTGTCGGCGTACCAGGGTTCCCATGCTTCCGCGGAAAATGGGCGACCGGCTACGGCGATGACGGGCTTGATGGGCAGGCCGTATTTGCGCGCAAAGGCGAAGTCGCGCTCGTCGTGGGCGGGCACGCCCATGACGGCGCCTTCGCCGTAGGTGCTGAGCACATAGTTACCCACCCAGACGGGAATGGCATCTCCGGTCAAGGGATGCTGCACGGAGAACCCGGTAGCCATGCCACGCTTTTCCAGGGTGGCCAGTTCCGCCTCGGCCACCGCGCCGCGCCGGCATTCGTCGACAAAGGCGGCCAGTTCGGGTTGGTCGCGCGCGAGCCGCGTCGCCAGCGCATGCTCTGCGGCAATGGCCACGAAGCTCACGCCCATGATGGTGTCGGCGCGGGTCGTGTAGACGCGCAACAGGCCGTCAACGCCGTCCAGCGCATACGGGAAACCGAAGTTCACGCCGGTGCTGCGGCCGATCCAGTTTTCCTGCATGGCGCGCACCTGGGGCGGCCAGCCGTCCATTGTCGCCAGGCGGTCGAGCAGTTCATCGGCGTATTGGGTAATGCCCAGGTAATAGCCCGGAATCTCCCGGCGCTCCACCAGCGCTCCCGAGCGCCAGCCGCGGCCGTCGATCACCTGCTCATTGGCCAGCACGGTCTGGTCCACCGGGTCCCAGTTCACCAGCTGGGTCTTGCGGTAGGCAATGCCTTTTTCCAGCATGCGCAGGAAGAACCATTGATTCCAGCGGTAATAGTCGGGTTTGCACGTGGCCAGCTCGCGCGACCAGTCGAAGGCGAGACCCAGAGGTTCCATCTGCGACTTCATGTCGGCGATATTGGCGTAGGTCCACTGCGCCGGGGCAATGCCTTTGTCGATGGCGGCGTTCTCGGCCGGGAGCCCAAAGGCGTCCCAGCCCATGGGCATGAGCACGTTGTAGCCGGCCATGCGCTTTTGCCGGACCATCACGTCGTTGATGGTGTAGTTGCGCACGTGGCCCATATGCAGCTTGCCGCTGGGGTAGGGCAGCATGGAACACGCATAGAACTTCCCCTTGGGGAAGCGGCTGTCGTTTTCGTTCGCTGTGTGGGCGTCGATGGCGTGCCAATGGGCCTGCGCCTGGGCTTCGACGTCCTTGGGCAGGTATTTTTCTTGCATTACCGATCCGCGGGGGGGTGAAAAAAGGAGTAGCCGTCAGGAGTCCATTATAGGCGCCGGTATAGTGTCGGACTCCATGAATCTACTTGACGACCTCAATCCCGAGCAGCTTGCTGCCGTGACCCTGCCGGATGAACCGGCGCTCATCCTGGCCGGCGCCGGCAGCGGCAAGACTCGCGTGCTCACCACGCGCATTGCCTGGCTGATCCAGAACGGCCGCGTGGGCCCGGCCGGCGTGCTTGCCGTGACCTTCACCAACAAGGCAGCGCGCGAGATGCTCTCGCGCATCGAATCCATGCTGCCCATCAACCCGCGCGGCATGTGGATCGGAACCTTCCACGGACTGTGCAACCGGTTGTTGCGGGCGCACCACCGCGATGCGAACCTGCCCCCGACGTTCCAGATCCTCGACGTGCAGGACCAGCTTTCGTCGATCAAGCGCCTGGTCAAGGCCGGCAATGTCGACGAAGAGCGCTGCCCGCCGCGCGACCTGCAGTATTTCATCAACGGCGCCAAGGAATCGGGCCAGCGCGCCGCCCAGATTTCGGGCGCGGGTCACGACAAGCTCTGGGTCGAGCTCTACGCCGCCTACGACGCGCAATGCCAGAAGGAAGGCAGCGTCGATTTTGCCGAGCTGCTGCTGCGCAGCGTCGAATTGCTGACCCGGCACGAGGCCCTGCGCGAGCACTACCAGCACCGCTTCCGCCATATCCTGGTCGACGAGTTCCAGGATACGAATACCCTGCAGTACCGCTGGCTCAAGCTGCTTGCCGGCAAGTCTGGCCCGATATTCGCCGTGGGTGATGACGATCAGTCCATCTACCGCTTCCGCGGCGCCAACGTCGGCAACATGGCGGACTTCCAGCGCGAATACAACGTCCAGCATGTGATCAAGCTCGAGCAGAACTATCGTTCGCACGGCAATATCCTGGACGCCGCCAACCAGCTCATCGGCAACAACACGCGGCGCATGGGCAAGCGCCTGTGGACCGATGCCGGCGCTGGCGAACCCCTGCGTCTGTTCGAGGCCGGCTCCGACGGCCTCGAGGCGGCCTGGATCGTCGACGAGGTGCGCGACCAGCATCGCCAGGGAGCCCGCCTGAGCGAGATCGCCATCCTTTACCGCGCCAACGCCCAGTCCCGGGTGATCGAGCACGCGCTCTTCAACGCCGGACTGTCCTACCGGGTGTACGGGGGCCTGCGATTCTTCGAACGCGCCGAGGTCAAGCACGCCCTGGCGTACCTGCGACTGATCGCCAATACCGACGACGACGTGTCCTTCGCGCGCATCATCAACTTCCCCGCGCGCGGTATCGGCGCGCGCAGCGTCGAACAGTTGCAGAGCGCCGCCCGCGCCGCGGGCAGCAGCCTTTTTGCCGCCATCGCCACGGTCGACGGCCGCGCCGCGGCCAGTTTTGCCCAGTTCGCGGTGCTCATCAACGGCCTGCGCGAAAACGCGCCCCACATGAGCCTCTCGGACCTCGTGAGCGAAACCCTCGAGCGCACCGGGCTCACCAACCACTACCGCAATGAGCGCGACGGCGCCGACCGGGTGGAGAACCTGGCTGAACTGGTCAACGCCGCCGCCGGGTTCGTCGTCGAAGCCGACCCCGGCGCACCGGCGCCTGCCCCCGAGGCGGGTCCCGCCGAAGCCTCGCCCGCGATGGTGGAGCACGACCTGCTGCACGCCTTCCTGGCGCACGCAGCCCTGGAGGCGGGCGACAACCAGGCCAGCCAGGGGCAGGACGCCCTGCAACTCATGACCGTGCATGCGGCCAAGGGCCTGGAGTTCGACACCGTGTTCCTCACCGGACTGGAAGAAGGCTTGTTCCCGCACGAGAACAGCCTGAGTGAAGCCGACGGACTGGAGGAAGAACGGCGCCTGATGTATGTCGCGATCACGCGCGCCCGCAAGCGCCTGAACCTGAGCTTCGCCCAGAGCCGCATGCTCCATGGCCAGACCCGCTATGGCATGCGGTCGCGCTTCGTCGAGGAATTGCCGGAGAAGTCCGTCAAGGCACTGACGCCGCGGCTGCGCGGCGGCTTTGCCACCGCTGCCCAGGGTGGCTGGCCGGCCATGGGTTCCGGCGCCGCGCCGCGCGCCGAGGTTCCCGGCGCTGCAGGGGCAGCCGGCGCCGCGGACACGCATGGTCTGCGCATTGGCCAGGGGGTCCGGCATGCCAAGTTTGGCGATGGCGTGGTGGTGCGACTGCAGGGTTCGGGCAACGATGCCCGGGCGCAGATCAATTTTGGCAGTTTCGGGGTGAAGGAATTGCTGCTGACGGTGGCCAAGCTGCAGCCGGTCTGACCGGTGGCCGGCGTGATTGCGCTGTTGCCGCCCTCGTGCGGCGCGCGTCGATGAACACGCGTCACTGAGTAAGCATCACCGAGCAAGCATCACTGAGCCAGCATTACCGAACGGGCGTCACCACGACGTCGATGGCGTCCTTGCCGGCGCCGGTCCCCGCATCGATCACGTCCTTGGTCATTTCCAGGTTGGCGGACTGGGCGATTGCGGTGGTTACGAAC
>CAIQGU010000002.1 GCA_903871435.1 uncultured Burkholderiales bacterium
CGTCCTGGCTCACGGGTGAAACTCCGCAATGGCCGCCCACGCGACTGGCCGCAGCGGCCTGGCTCTACCTGATGGTGTTCGGTTCCCTCCTGGCCTTCAATGCCTACATGTTGCTGTTGTCACGAACCTCAGCTGCGTTGGCATCGAGCTATTCCTTCGTCAACCCCATCATCGCCCTCTTCCTGGGCGTGGCAGTTGGCGGTGAAACCGTCACCCCTGACGAGTGGCTAGCGGCTTGCATCGTCCTTTGTGGCGTCGCCCTTTTGCTATGGCAGCGCCGCGCCGCCGCCCGCACCGCGTGAAGCCGGCGGTGACAGCCTGGCCATTGCGCAATCCCTGGCCCTGCGGGCACGCGGCCGGGTCGCGGATGCCACCATGAATGATTGGATCGGTTTGCTGGCTGCCGCGTTTGCCGCGGGTCTGGTCGATTCCGTCATGGGGGGTGGGGGGCTCATCCAGATACCGGCGTTGTTTGCCGTGTTCCCCGGCCTTGCGCCGGCTGCGCTGCTGGGCACCAACAAGTTCGCCGGTTGCATTGGCACCCTCGGCGCCGCGATCCAGTACGTGCGCGCTACCGCGCCACGCTTGACCACCCTGCTGCCGATTGTCACCGCGGCGTTTTTTGCGGCGCTGGCAGGCGCTTACGCCATTACCCTGGTGCCGGCGGAGCCGCTGCGCAAGGCGCTGCCATTCCTGCTCCTGGCGCTCCTCTTGTACACCGCCTTGAGCAATGTCGGCCACGCCCACCTGCCGCGGTACGGGCGCCGCCGCGAAGCGGTCGTCGCAGCCGGCGGCGCTGGCGCCATCGGCTTTTATGACGGATTGTTCGGACCCGGTGCCGGCGCGTTCTACAAACTTTACTTTGTCCGGGCGCTGGGCTTTGATTTCGTCAATGCAGCGGCGCCGGCAAAAATTGCCAATGTCGCATCGAACCTGGCGGCTGTCATCGTCTTTGCCGCCAAGGGCCTGGTGCTGTGGCGTCTGGCTCTGGCCATGGCGCTGTTCAACTTCATCGGTGGCCAGGTGGGCAGCCGCATCGCGCTGCGCTACGGCAACCGGCTTGTGCGCTGGGCCTTCCTCGCCCTCGTCACCGTGCTCATCGTCAAAACCTACCGCGACGCCTACGTGCCCGGCTGAACCGTTGGTCCATATAAAGCCGCTGTGCGCTCAGCGGCTGCCCGCTGACCTAGAATCACTTTGCGACAGCCGTCAAACCTGTGCGGCGGCTGCCCCCACGAGACGGGACCCATGGCCAGAAAACCGAACCGCAAGGTCGATCCGGCGCAGGACAGCGGCGCGGACACGCGCCGCCTGCAGATGGCTGACGTGGCGCGCCTGGCCGGCGTTTCGATCTCGACGGTGTCGCGCGCGCTCAATGGCAGCACGCTCATAGGCGCCGATACACGCAAGCGCGTGCGCGATCTGGCGCAATCGCTCAACTATTCGATCAATGTCGGGGCGCAGAACCTGCGCTTGCGCCAGAACCGCACGGTGGCCGTGGTGCTGCCATTCGAACGGCGGACGCGCCGCCCGATCGCCAATCCGTTTTCGGAGAGCATGCTCAGCACGCTCGCCGACGAGCTCAACGACCACGGCTACAACCTGTTGTTGATGCGCATCGACGCGGATAACGCCGAGGCCATCGGTGAACTGCACGCCACCGGCCGTGCCATCGGCATGCTCATGATCGGCCAGTGGCAGCATCACGAACAGCTCAACGAACTGGCGGCGCGCGGTTTTCCCATCGTCGTCTGGGGTGCCACGCTGCCCCAGCAACTGTTTTGCACGGTTGGCAGCGACAACGTCGCCGGTGGCCTCGCCGCCACGCGCCACCTGCTCGAGTCCGGCTGCCGGCGGGTGGCGTTCTTTGGGGACGTTTCCATGCCTGAAGTGGCGCACCGCTACGACGGTCATTGCCAGGCGCTGGGCGAGGCGGGTCTCCCCGTCGAGCCATTGCTGTTCGTGTCCGCCGGTTTCCAGGCGGATGACGCGCGCCAGGCCACGCTGGACCTGCTGCGTCGCGGCGTGCGCTTTGACGCCATATTCGCCTGCAGCGATGCGCTGGCCATCGCCACCATCAGCAC
>CAIQGU010000003.1 GCA_903871435.1 uncultured Burkholderiales bacterium
GGATGCCATGGGCAAGGATGCGATGGGCAAGAAGGACGCCATGGCTAAGGACGGCATGACCAAGACGGATGCCATGGGCAAGGATGCCAAGGCCAAAACCGATGCCATGTCGAAGGATGCGATGTCCAAGGACGAAATGAAGCACTGACCGGCTGCGCAATAAAAAACGGGGTGGAGCCCGATCAGGGTCCGCCCCGTTTTTTCATGGCCGCGAGGGCCATGTATTGCTAGCGCAAGGCGGTCAACCGCCCGGGGCGATGGCGCAGGCGTGCAGGGAATTCGACAGCTCCGGCTGGGTGGCGTAGGCATGGCCTTCGCTATACCAGATGGAGGGATCAAAACCCGTGGGAGCTACAAACGAGCAGGTATCGCCGTTCTCCGCGCCAAATAGCGAATTGGACGTTGAGTTCCACCAGGCACTCCCATCCGGATCCGTAATGGTTTCGAACAACTCGTGTGACAAGGTGTTATTGGTTGAATCAACCAGCGTGCCATTGGGCGTCCCGGCGACTACCTGGCAGCCCGGTACGTTCACGGAGGGCTCAACCGAGTACAGCACGTGGCCGATGTCCGGGAAGTCCACGCTGCTGTGGTACGCGCAGAAATAGAAGGTGGCGGGCACGTCGGGTGAGAAGCATACGGTGTAGGTGGTGTCGAAGCACTCGTCAACGCCGGGCGCGAGGAACACGTGGTACTCGTGGCCATAGCCCGTTTCGCCGGTAGCCGCGGCAACTGCATGCACCAGGGCCTGGATGTCGCCGTCGGCCAGAAGCGTACCGCTGGGCGTGGTGCTGCGCACCGGGGGCGCCACGGTATAGCGGTTGTTGCCGTAGGCGCCGACATAGCCGTCCACGAGGTGAATGAACTCGCTCTTGCCCAGGTCGTACAGGAACTTGCCAGGATCACCCCACGTGGACAGGGGCAGGGTGCCGGTTGGATCAAGATAAATCGGGTGCGAAACCAGATGGGTGACAACGGGTCCGCCGTGATAGGTCAGGTCGGTCGGATAGCGCAGGCCCAAGCCACTGCCTTCGCCCTTGGATGCCGACGCCGCCGAAGAAGGCGAATGCACGGTCAGCACGTCACGGCGCTTCGAGGCTCCTGGAAGGCTCGTCGGATGCGCGTGGATGTACTGGTTGGTAGCGCTCTTTGTGATGGCAAAGTCGCCACCGGTGGGATGCACCAGGACGACCGAATCAGCAGCCGCCGCAGCGGTTGCCAGTGACAGGGAAAGCGACAGCGCGCCGATGCTGGCGCCCAAAAGGCGTGAAGCAAGCATTCGAATGACCCCCGACAAGATTGACATGTTTATGAGTTTTTGACTTGCGTGGCGTGCAAGCCAGAGCGCTGGCCGCTTCTGGCGGTAAGCCCGTGCCTGCGGCACCACTGCATCCTCATTTGAGCGGAGACGCAACACGGCGTCAAGACATGCGCAGCGTCAATTGCGCCACAAGGGCCAAGCGCGTTGCCATTGGCCGCAAATTGAGGGAAGTCCCTACCCCAAGGTCATGAGGGTCTGCGCGGGCACAGACATGCCAAGGAGGCTCGGCGCGTTATTTCTACGCGGGCCGGAGAGATCCCGCGAAATTAATACGGCTGGGTCGGACAAATGCGGACTGGTGCCGGCAACAGGATTCGAACCCGTGACCTTCGGTTTACAAAACCGCTGCTCTACCAACTGAGCTATGCCGGCCAGATACTTCCTTGCGCTGGTACTGCTGGTCCTGCGAGGGTACTGCGCAAACTTGCTTGCGCGCTTTGGGCGAACGAACTTACTTGACTCGCTTCAACCGCGGCCTGTCCCCTGCCGCACCCGGTGCTGCGGGTGGGTCGGGCGGCGGGCCGTCCGTCTGCACCGCCGACAGAGTGCGCAACGGGGTCACAGTAGCGCTGACCGGCGGCGGCAAAAGGGCGACCGGCTGCTCGGTTGCGGCGGCCGCACCGTCTGTTCTGGTCGGCGGCGGTAACGGGGCCTCGAAGGCCATGCCCTGCCCCGTTTCACGCGCATAGATGGCCCGGATGAACTCGATAGGCACGCGCACATCGCGCGCCACGCCGCCGAAGCGGGCCTGGAATTCGAGGAAGTCGTTGCCGATGGACAGCCGGTTGGTGGCAAGCGGCGACACATTGAGAACGATCTCCCCATCCTTGACGTACTCCGCGGGCACGTGCACGTCACCGGCAACCAGCACCGTAACGTACGGCGTGTAGCCAGAGTCGTTGCACCACTCGAAGAGGGCGCGAACCAGATAGGGTTTGGTGGAGATTTCAGCCATGGGAGCCTGTAGCGGGCGCGCGGGGCACACGCCCCGGCGCGACGCGCAGTACCGCGATGCTCAGCGGCGCATCACCTTTTCGCTGGGCGTGAGCGCCTCGATGTACGCCGGGCGGCTGAAAATGCGTTCGGCGTACTTCATGAGGGGGGCAGCGCTCTTGGGCAGCTCGATTTCGTAGTGGTCCAGACGCCACAACAGCGGCGCGATGGCGACATCCAGCATGGAGAAATCGTCGCCCAGCATGTATTTGCTCTTGAGCAGTATGGGCGCAAGCTGCGTCAGGCGGTCGCGGATCTGCAGGCGGGCTTTTTCCACGGCCTTGGGGGTGGTGCTGTTCTCCAGCGTCTGCACGTGAACGAAAAGTTCACGCTCGAAGTTGAACAGGAACAGCCGGGCACGTGCGCGCATCACCGGGTCGGCGGGCATCAGCTGCGGATGGGGGAAACGCTCGTCGATGTACTCGTTGATGATGTTCGATTCATACAGCGTGAGCTCGCGCTCGACCAGGATGGGCACCTGAGCGTACGGGTTCATCACCGCGATTTCCTCGGGCTTGTTGAAGAGGTCGACGTCCTTGATCTCGAAGTCCATGCCCTTTTCAAACAGCACCAAGCGGCAGCGTTGCGAGAAGGGGCAGGTCGTACCGGAATACAGCACCATTGTTTTGTCGCCTTTTGCGTGACGTCCCGCGCGCCAACCGGCGGAGGAGTTCGGAGAAATTGGCCGCCCCGGACAAGCCGGGCGCGGCTTGGGCAGCCTGCTATTCTACTTCAGGAGGCCAAAACAGCGGTCCCGCGTGAAAAAACGGTTTTTTTCCAAGGGTTTGGGTGAAAGCACCGCCATGAAAGCATCACGTCCCACCGCGTCCGCGCAGCCTCGCGCCCGGGCGGCCAGCCGACGGGGTACGCCCTGATGCTGCGCCGTATTTGGCTGGTATTCGCCCAGGCCACGACGGTGGGCATGGCGCTGCTGTTCGTCGTCGTGACGCTCAAGCCGCAGTGGATTCCCCACGATCTGCCTTCGCCACGGCAGGCCGAGGCCCCCGCTGTCCCCAGCCCGGTGGCGGGAACATCCATACGCCAGGTGGCAGCTGATGAACCCGTCGACCGGGCCAACGCCCTGGGCTCCTATGCCGACGCCGCCATGCGGGCCATGCCCGCGGTCGTCAACGTCTATACGGCCAAGCAGATCGCCCGCGGCAGCGCCGAAGACCCGGTAGCCCGGCAGTTTTTCGGGGAATCCGCCAACACGGAACCGCAGAGCGTTGCGCGCCTGGGCTCGGGTGTCATCGTCACTGCCGATGGCTACGTCCTGACCAACAACCACGTCGTGCAGGCTGCCGACGAGATCGCCGTTGCCCTGGGCGACGGCCGCCGCGTGGACGCCCGGCTGGTGGGAGCTGATCCCGAAACCGACCTGGCGGTACTCAAGATCGACCTGCCCAATCTACCGGTGATGACGTTTGGCCGATCCGAGACGCTCAAGGTGGGCGACGTGGTGCTGGCGATAGGCAACCCCTTCGATGTCGGCCAGACCGTGACCATGGGTATCGTCTCCGCCCTGGGACGGACCAACCTGGGCATCAATACGTACGAGAACTTCATCCAGACCGATGCGGCCATCAATGAGGGCAACTCGGGCGGCGCACTGGTCGACAGCAACGGCCATCTGGTGGGCATCAACACGGCTATCTTCTCGCGCACCGGCGGTTCCATCGGCATCGGATTTGCCATCCCCACCACCATCATCACGCAGGTCATGAACCAGATCGTGCAAAACGGCCGCGTCAAGCGCGGCTATTTCGGCATCGAGCTCTACGACATCACGCCGGAACTGGTGGACGCGCTGCGGCTCAAGCGCAAGGATGGCGTCGTGGTGCGCGGCGTGCTGCGCAACGGTCCGGCGGGCCATGCCGGCATGGAACCCGGGGATGTGGTGGTCTCGATCAACGGTGCGGCGGTGGCGGAACGGCGCGCCATGCTCAGCCAGATTGCGCAACTCGATCCGGGCGCCACCGCCAGCGTGCACGTGCTGCGCGACGCCAAGGATCTGGACCTCAAGATCAAGGTGGGCGAGCGTCCCGCTCCAGTTTCGCGCTAGGGGCCAGCGTCCGCGCCGGACGGTTCATCCGGCGTGCGGCCACCGATGACGCTGGCGAGCAACACACCCAACTCGAACAGCAGGCACAGCGGCACCGCCAGCAGCAGCATCGACATGGCGTCGGGTGGCGTGACGATGGCAGCAACGACAAAGGCGCCGACGATAATGTAGGCGCGCAGCTTGCGCAGCCGTTCGACCGAAACCACGCCAAGGCGCACCAGCAGCATGACGACGATGGGCACCTCGAAGGCCAGCCCGAAAGCGATGAACATGCGCAGGACAAAATCAAAATACTGTTCGATGTCGGGGGATACATTGACGTTGTCCGGAGCGAACTCCGCGATGTAGCGGAAGATGAATCCGAACACGACGAAATAGCAGTAGGCCATTCCACCGAAGAACATCGCGACGCTCGAGACGATGACCGGCATCGCCAGGCGCTTTTCGTGCTGGTACAGGCCCGGCGCTATGAATGCCCAGGCCTGGTAGAGCACATAGGGCGAGGCGAGGCAAAACGCCGTGAAGAGCGTGACCTTCAGCGGCACCAGAAACGGTGTGATGACACCCGTGGCAAGCAGCTTGCTCCCCTGCGGCAAGGCATCGATCATGGGCCGTGACACCCAGTTGAAGATCTTGCGCATGAAGGGCGACAGCGCCAGGAAAACGATCACCACCGAGGCGCTGGCGCGCACGAGGCGGCTGCGCAGTTCAATCAGGTGGGACAGGAAACCCTGGTCGGCGTCATCGGTGCTCATAGCCAAGGGCCTAGCGCCGCACGCGGACGCGGTTGATGCGAGCGCGCGGCGCCAGCCTGCGGCGCGGGCCTGCAGGAGTCAATGGCGACGCCAGCTGGCGCTTGAGTTGCTCGATTTCCAGGCTCAGGTCGTCGATGGACGGCCGGGGGCGATAGCGCCGGTGAAAGACCAGCGGGGGCGGTGGCGGTCCGCCAGCGGACCAGCCGCTATCTCCGGGCGGGGCCATGGCTTGCGCACGGGCATCGGTGACAGCCGACTCCACGCTGGAAACCGTTGTCTGCAGGGAAGTTTCCACCGAGCGGGCGCTGGCGCGCGCTTCCTCGCCGAGCTTGCGCAGGTCCGCCAGATGGAACTCGCGGTCGAAGTCGCCTCGGACCTGGCTGACATATTGCTGCATGCGACCCACCCAGGAGCCCAAGGTGCGGGCGGCCTGCGGCAGCTTCTCGGGCCCGAGCACGACAAGCGCAACACCGCCGATGATGAGAATTTCGCTGAAGTCCAGCATGGGAGGGCACGAGGGTCAGGCGTCGGCCAGAGGTGATGGGAGCACGATGCCCGAGAACTCCCCCAGCCGTAATGGCTCGTACGACAGCGAGCCGCTCGACGATCAGCTACCGCCTTTCTCCCGGGCAGCGACATCGATGGTCTGGGCCGCCGTGCGCGTGGCGTCCTCGACCTTCTGATTTGCCGCGGCGGGCGCGGCAGGGTCGCTGCCGTCCTTGATGCCGTCCTTGAATCCCTTGATAGCGCCACCCAGATCCTTGCCCATGTTGCGCAGCTTGCCGGTCCCGAAGACCAGGACAACGATCAGGAGGAGGATCAGCAGGTGAATCGGTGAAAACGAGCCCATGTTCAACTCCCGGTAGACATCTAACGCCAGGGCCGCGGGCCGCCCAGTACGTGAAAATGCAGATGGGACACTTCCTGGCCGCCGCCAGGACCATTGTTGACGACCAACCGGAAACCGTCGGTCGCACCATTCTCTTGTGCCAGGCGCGGCGCCAAGAGCGTCATTTTACCCAATAGCGCCTGGTCACCGGGCTCGGCGGTAATGAGCGAGTCGATATGCCGCCGGGGAACGATGAGCAGATGAACCGGTGCGGCTGGCCGGATGTCGTGGAAAACCACGAGATCGTCATCCTCGTAGACGCGTTTGGAGGGGATTTCACCGCGGGCGATACGGCAGAAAAGACAGGCGCTGGGTTCGGTTTGCGTCATTTGATCACTCCTTGTCCGGGCCGTCGGTGCGTTCGCGCGCCAGCGCCTTGCGCAGCGCCTTCTCCTCCAGGCCCGAGGTTCCCGCCCGGCGCTCGAGTTCGTCCAGAACCTGTTCGGGCCGCAGGCCAAAATGCGCCAGCATCACGAGGCAATGAAACCACAAATCAGCCGTCTCGCTGACGATGCGAGCCGGATCGGCGTCCTTGGCGGCCATGACCGTCTCCGTGGCCTCTTCGCCGATCTTCTTGAGCACGGCATCGGGCGCCTGGGCCAGCAGGCGGGCCACATAGGATGTGCCGGGGTCACCACCACGACGCGCGTCGATGACGTCGGCGAGGCGGCTCAGGACGGGGTCGATCGGAATGGGAGGTTTGCCGGTATTCACGATAGTGCGGGATAAGCGTCCAGTATCGCAATGCGCGCTATCCGCGAACCTTTTTGCGGAGCCATCAGCGACGATACAGGAGTGCCGGGTCTACCAGGACCGGATCGACCGGTCGCCAGACGCCATCCTCGAGGCGGCGGAAGAAACAGCTGGCACGGCCAGTATGGCATGCCGGCCCCTGCACGGGTTCCACCAGGTAGATGACCACATCGCCGTCACAATCCAGGCGCAATTCGCGGACCTGCTGCACGTTGCCGGATTCCTCACCCTTACGCCAGCGACGGGCGCGCGAGCGGGAGTAATACGTGGCAAGGCCCGAGGCCTGCGTCTCGGCCACATCGGCGCGATCCGCCCAGGCCACCATGAGTATGCGCTTGTCATCGGCCTGCTGGGCGATCACCGGGACGAGCCCCGCTGCGTCGAACGCGATGGCATCGAGCCAGGTGTCGGCGCCCGCCGGCGCCGCCGGGGCAGCGTCGTGGCCGCTCATGCCAGGCGCATCGGGATGCCCCGCGCGGCCAGATAGTGCTTGGCTTCCTGGACGGTGTACTCGCCAAAATGGAAGATCGATGCTGCCAGCACACCGTCGGCATGGCCATGCAGAACGCCATCGGCCAGATGTTCCAGCGTGCCGACGCCGCCCGACGCGATCACCGGCACCGGCACCGCGTCGGCTACGGCAGCCGTCAGCGCCACGTCAAATCCCGCGCGCGTTCCGTCGCGGTCCATGCTGGTGAGCAGGATCTCGCCCGCGCCCAGTTCAACCACACGGCGTGCCCAGTCGATGACATCGAGGCCGGTGGCCTTGCGCCCACCGTGGGTGTAGACCTCCCAGCCCTGCGCCGGGTCGCTGGCGTTGCGCCGCCGTGCGTCGATGGCCACGACCACGCATTGGGATCCGAAGCGGGCGCTCGCATGGGCGATGAGGTCCGGGTCAAGCACGCCTGCAGTGTTGATGGAGATCTTGTCGGCGCCAGCGTTGAGCAGGCGGCGCACATCGTCGACCTTGCGCACGCCGCCGCCCACGGTGAGCGGAATGAACACCTGGCGGGCGACCGCTTCGATGACGTCGAGGATGGTTTCGCGCTGGTCGGAACTCGCGGTGATATCGAGAAAGGTGATTTCGTCGGCGCCCTCGCGGTCATAGCGGGCCGCAACCTCCACAGGGTCACCGGCGTCGCGCAACCCCTGGAAGTTGACGCCCTTGACCACACGTCCGGCAGTCACGTCCAGACACGGAATGATGCGCTTGGCGAGCATGACAAGATGGTGCCGCGGCCCCTACTCCTGCGCCTGCGCGAGCTCGGCCGCACGCTCCAGCGCCGCCTTGAAATCGAGTGTGCCCTCGTACAGCGAGCGGCCCAGGATGGCACCCTGCACGCCGTCGCCCTCGACCGCGCAGAGCCGGTCGATATCGGCGATATCCGCAATGCCGCCGCTGGCGAGCACGGGAATGCGAACCGCCCGCGCCAGCGCGACGGTTGCCTCGATGTTGACACCGCTCAGCATGCCGTCGCGGCCGATGTCGGTATAGAGAATGGCGTCGACGCCGTAATCCACGAA
>CAIQGU010000004.1 GCA_903871435.1 uncultured Burkholderiales bacterium
CTGGGCGTGGGCGGCACAACCATGCAGCTGGACCGGCGCGTGATACTGGCTTACGGCCTGGAGCAGGACAGCGGCGTGCGCGTGCTGTCGGTGGACACCGGCAGCCCCGCCGCGGCTGCGGGCGTGCTGCCGGGTGACGTGCTGCTGGGGATCAACGGCACCACGATCACATCGCCCGACGCCCTGCACCAGGCGCTGGACGCTTCGAGCATCCAGCGTGACAGCGTCATCAAGCTGCTGCGGGGCGCGCGTACGCCCAAGCCGTATTACGTTACGGTGCGGCCGCAGGAGCGGGCGGGAAGTTAAGGGTTTGCTGGGTGGTATTGCGCTGTCGTATTGCTGCGCCGGATGGTTCGCTGCGGGACGGTGGGTTCGTGCGGAGTCTTTGGCGGAAGAGCACCGGCTGACCTGTGCCCGTCACACGCCTGCGCAACGCCCAAACCCCAACCACCATCAATTGCGCTTGATCGCCGTCCCAGAAAACGACTGGCAATTGGGCATGAGCTGCAGCACGTTCACCGTCACATGCGCCGGCCGGGTTGCAATCCAATGAACGGCGTCGGCAATGTCCTCGGCCGAAAGCGGCTGCGTCCCTGCGTAGACCTTGGCAGCGCGCTCGCCATCACCGCCGAAGCGGACCTTGGAAAACTCGGTTCCACCCACCAGCCCGGGCTCGATGCAGGTTGCGCGTACGCCACTGCCGATGAGGTCAGCATTGAGGTTCTGGGTGAACTGATGGACGAAGGCCTTGGTGGCGCCGTACACATTGCCGCCCGGGTAGGGAAACTCACCCGCTACCGACCCCACATTGATCACCGTGCCGCTGCCGCGTGCCACCATGCCCGGCAATACAGCACGCGTGACGTGTACGAGACCTTTGCAATTGGTGGCGATCATGCGGTCCCACTCATCCAGACTCGCCTCTTGCGCCGGAGCCATGCCCAGTGCCAGCCCGGCATTGTTGACGAGCACGTCGATGGCCGCGTAGTCGGCCGGCACGTCGGCCAGTGCGCCGGCGACGGCGCTGCTATCCGTGACATCGAGCTGCAAGGGCAATACACGGCCAGCATGGCGTTGCGCGAGTTCCTGCAAGGGCTCGAGGCGGCGCGCGCACGCAATGACGCGGGCGCCATCGGCAAGGAAACGCGCGGCGATGGCGTGGCCGAAGCCGGCGCTGGCGCCGGTGACGAGTATGGTCTTCACTGCAGATTCTCCCGGAAGGTGCGGCGGTACGCGCATATGAGGCTGCGGAGCCGGCGGGCTCAGCGAATCACCGCCTTTGAAAAGACGTTGAGAACGATCACGCCCGCGGTGATGAGTGCAATACCGCAGAACGCGCCCAGATCCAGCCGCTGGTTGTACATGTACCAGCCGGCGATGGTGATCAGCACCACGCCCACGCCCGACCAGACGGCATAGGCCACGCCCATGGGGATGGTGCTGAAAGTGAGGGACAGGAAGTACAGCGCCCCGCCGTAGCCGACGATCACGATGAGCGAAGGCGTGAGGCGGGTAAAGCCCATGCAGGCGCGCAGCGCTGCGGTGGCCGAGACCTCGCAGACGATGGCGATGGAAAGATAGAGCCAGTGCATGGGGGTCCCGGTTTTGGCGGCGCGAAGGGCGTTGCGGCAAGCTGCCGCCCAAGGCGCTATCCTACCGCCCATGAGCCTCGAATCCCTTGAACTGCAGACAGGCGACGCGCCAGTCGCCAGCGTAGTCGTCCTTCACGGCCTGGGCGCCGACGGCAACGATTTCGTGCCCATCGCGCAGGAACTCGACCTGTCTAGCGTCGGGCCCGTGCGATTCGTATTTCCGCATGCGCCGGTTCGACCGGTCACCGTCAACGGCGGCTACCGCATGCGCGCCTGGTATGACATCCTGACTCCTGACCTCGTGCGCCGCGAGGACGAGGCCGGACTGCGCGCTTCGCTGGGCGAGGTCCAGGCGCTGCTCGACCGCGAGGCCGCGCGCGGCATTGCGCCCGAACGCACCGTGCTCATGGGCTTTTCCCAGGGTTGCGCCATGACCCTGCTGGCGGGCGTGCGCGCACCGCAAAGGCTGGCCGGACTTGCCGGCCTGTCGGGCTACCTGCCGCTGGCCACGCACACCGCTGCGGAACGCAGCGCGGCCAATCGCGACGTGCCGATCTTTCTGGCGCACGGCACTCTGGATCCGGTGGTGACTTTCGACCGGGGCACCGCAACGCGCGATGCGCTGTCGGCGCTGGGCTACCCTGTCGAGTGGCACGAGTACGTGATGCAGCACTCCGTGTGCGCGCAGGAAATCGCCGACCTCAATCGCTGGCTATTGACGGTACTGGCGCCTGCCTGAGCCGGCGCCGCCGGGGGCACTACATTTCCTCGTCAGGTATCCGCTTGAGCGGACCAAAGCAGTTGTCGAGCGACTCCGCATCGCAGAAGATGATCATTTCGCCCGACGGGTGGACGCGCACATAGGTCGTGGCCTCGCGCCCCGATTTCGTCACTTTGCCCGTGCAGTCGGGTTTGCCATTGGTGCGGGTGATGCGGTCGAAAAGCCGGTAATAGCCACGGGCGCTGGGAGCGGGCGAAATCGAATAGCTGCTCTCGGTGACCTCGGTGCCGCTGGTGACCACCGTCGTGCCGTCCTTGCGGAAGTGGTAGGTCTCGGCGCAGATGCCGTCGTC
>CAIQGU010000005.1 GCA_903871435.1 uncultured Burkholderiales bacterium
CGCCCGCTGCGAGGAAGCCCTGACGCGCGGCGGCCGTCTCTGCAGCCGTCGGCGTGGCGGCAGGGATTGAATCGGGGTAGGAAGGAGCGTCTTGTGCAGGCATCCCGAAGGGTATCATGGCGATGTTTCAGCCCTGACGACGTCACTGGATCATGCTGCGCCTACTGCTCATTCTGATTGCACTGGTGGTACTTCTTCGATTGCTCGGCTGGACCCCGCCTGGCCTGCGCCGGCCGGCACCGGGCGCCAAGGCCGGCGGCCCCGAAGCGGGCACCGATCTTGTCGTATGTGAGCGCTGCAAAGTGCACATCCCGCGCAGCGCAGCGCTGCAGAACGGCGGTCGCTGGTTCTGCTCGGCGGAACACCGCGACGCATGATCGGAAGCCTCGCGGTCAGCCGGGAATGGGAGGAAGAGCGCGTCCAGCATTGGCGCTCGCTGCTCTATTTCTCGACCTACCGGGTGGTTTCCGCGGCGGTGCTGCTGGGCTTCGGCATCTGGCATCTGTGGCAGAACGACTATTCCGCCGGCAATGGCGAGGCCTACCTGGTGCTGGCAGTCGCGTACACGCTGCTCAGTCTGGGCTTTCTGATTCTGGTGCGGCGCGAACGCGCCCTGTTCCACGTGCAGCTGTCGGTGCAGGTGATGGTGGACGTCTCGCTGGTCACGGTGCTGGGCTTTCTGGCCGGCGGCTTGCGCAGCGGTGTGCCCTTGCTGGTGCTGGTTTCACTGGCTGGCGCCGCGATCATTGCACGCGGCCGCCTCGTGCTGTTCTACGCCGCCTTCGCGGCCCTGGTGCTGCTGTTCGCCGAATCGCTCAGCGTCATCAATGGGGACGCGCCGAGCGCCGAATTCTTCCAGGCCGGGGTGATCTGCATCGCCTACTTCGCCACCGCGCTGGCGACGCACCGCCTGTCGCGCATGGCGCTGGTCAGCGAGGAGCTGGTGCGCCAGCAAGCCATCGACCTCGCCGATCTTGCAGAAATCAACCAGGCGGTATTGACCGACATGCAGGACGCGGTGGTGGTGCTCGACGCACACAGCCGCATCCGCCACCTCAATCCCCGCGCCATCCAGCTGCTGGGCGCGGCGCCGCACGATCCACTGGGCGCCCCGCTCAGCCGCTACAGCGTGGACCTGTCCGACCGGCTGCGCAGCTGGGAGGCGAACACCACGGAAAGTCGCATCCCGACCCTGCGCGCGCCGGGCAATAACCGCGAGCTGCGCCCGCGCTTTCGCAGCATCGGCGGCGACCTGCGCCAGGGCGTCAGCATTTTTCTGGAGGATGTGACCGAAGCGCAGGAAATTGCGCGGCAAGGCAAACTCGCGGCGCTCGGGCGGCTGACCGCCAATATCGCGCACGAGATACGCAATCCGCTGGCCGCCATCAGTCATGCGGCCGAGCTGCTGGCCGAGGACTACCCGCGCGATCCGGTCGAGCAGAAACTGATCCGCATCATCAGCGACAACACGGTGCGTCTCAACCGGCTGGTCAATGAAGTGCTGCAGCTCAACCGGCGCGACCGCGCGCAGGCCGAGACCATCGACGCGGGCACCTGGCTGACCGAATGGCGTGACGCGTTCTGCGAGGCCGAGCAGGTGCCGCTCGATCGCATCAGCCTGGAACTCGCAGCGGGCCTGCAGCTGCGTTTTGACCGCAACCATTTGCATCAGGTACTGTGGAATCTGGTCCGTAATGCCTTGCGCTTCTGCCAGCAGCGGCGTGGCAGTGTGCGGGTGGTGCTGGAACAGGCGCCCGGCACGCAGGGTCTGCAACTCGACATCCTCGATGACGGCCCC
>CAIQGU010000006.1 GCA_903871435.1 uncultured Burkholderiales bacterium
CCGTTCCAGGTGAAGATCACGTCGTGCGTGAAATCGGCCCGGTGCAGATCGGGCAGGATGCCGAATTCGGCAATGAACGGGCGTGTTTCCAGCGGGCGCAGCTGCTGCAGGCAGTCGGTCACCCATTCCTTGCCGAAGCTCTCCCAGGCGAAGACATCCACCGGCCGCGGGCCCAGCAGGGACCACATGGCCGCCTCAACCGCCCCCGTGTCGGAAGCTTGCAGGATACCCACCAGGTAATCCGGTGGGAGGCCGAGCAATTGGTGGGTTTCGCGTATGACCTGCTGCAGGCGGCTTTTGCCCAGCGGTGCGCGATGCGAGCGGCCCAGCGGCGCGGACTTGAGCACATCGAGGCTCCAGCCCGGAAATTTGGTGCAGGGTCCGCAGGAGAAACGGGGTGAGGACGGACGCCGCGACGGCATGGTCGCGTTGGCAGCAGACATGTTGGTAGAGATCCTGTACAGAACGGCTCGTTGGGGAGCCGCGGCCCGCATCAAGAGTAGCCAAAAGCGGGCAGATCCGTCAAACCCGCTGCGGCACCCCCGTGCATTTCTGCCCGGCAGCCCCTTATATAGCCCCGCCAGCGGACGCTTGCGTGCGTTGCCGCACCAATTCCGTACCATCTCCGGACCATCTCTTGCGCCCGGAAGTATCTTTTGTATGACTTCTCCTTAATAATTGCGCCTTCACGCATTCGGACCGGCGTGCAGCAGGCGCCCCGGCGCAGGCTGCGGCAGTGTCGCCACGCACGCCCATCAGGAACGCACTTATGCAAATGTTCGGCTCGGCCACTGCGGCACGCTGCAGTTGGCTCGCGGTCAGGCTTACACGCTTTCTCTCCTGGCAGTTGCCAAACAGCGGGTACCGCAATGGCACCCCAAACGTGTCCTGTGACTTGTCCAGCCGCGCGCTGCGCGCCGCCGCTGTATTGCCTGTTGCCGTGCTTGCCGCCGTGCTCGCCGTCCTGGCGTTACCGGCGCTCGCCGCCAAGGCCCCACCGGCGGTCTCGGTAACCCGCGCCGCCGCCCTGCCGGCGCTGCCGCGCAGCGGCGCGGCAACGACCGCGAACCTTGACCGGCTGGCCCCCGGCCTGCATACCCGCACGGTGACGCTGAAGGATATGGGCGCCTACCGGCCCATCGAACTGCGCGGCGTCGACCGCAGCGCCTACCTTCCCCTGACCGTGCGCTTCGACGAGTCGGTGGTGCGTGCGCGCCTGCACCTGAACTTCACGTTTTCTCCCACCCTGTTGCCCGACCTCTCGCAGCTCAAGGTGATGATCGACGACGAGCCGCTGGCCAGCATCCGTCTGCCCCGCGAGCGGCTGGGCATGCCCCAGAGCGTGGATATCGACCTCGATCCGCGCTACTTCGTCGAGTTCGCGCGCCTGCATTTCCAGTTCCTCGGCCACTACACGATGGACTGCGAATTCCCTTTTCATACCAGCTTGTGGTCCAGCATCAGCAATGAAAGCACCCTCGAGCTTGTGACCCGGCCGCTGATCCAGCGCGACGACCTTGCCATGATGCCGGCGCCGTTCTTCGACATGCGCGACAACCGCCGGCTTGAGCTGCCGTTCGTCTTTGCACGCCAGCCATCGCCGGCCACCCTGCGCTCTGCCGGCGTGCTGGCATCGTGGTTCGGCGCTGCCGCCAACTATCGCGGGGCCCATTTCCCGGTGCTCTACGACGCGCTGCCGGCGCGCCACGCGGTCATACTCGCGACCAACGACGAGCGCCCCGGCCGCCCGGCGCTGCCGCAAGTGCAGGTCCCCACGATCCTCATCATGGCGCACCCGGACGATCCGTCCGTCAAGCTGCTGGTGGTGCTCGGCAAGGATGCAGACCAGCTGCGCACCGCGGTCGAGGCGCTGGCCTTGGGCCAGGCAGCCCTCACGGGCGACCGCGTCGAAGTGCGCGAGGTGCGGCTGCCGCAGCCCAGCCTGCCCTATCAGGCGCCCAACATCGTGCGCACCGGCGACAAGGTGCGCATCGGCGACCTGGTAGAGCACCCCGCCGACCTGCAGGTGACGGGCCAGTCGCTCGATCCCATCCGCATCAATGTGCGCCTGCCGGCCGACATCTTCACCTGGGAGGCGCGCGGCATGCCGGTGGACTTGCGCTTTCGCTACACGCCTCCCCGTGAGGCCGGCCAGGCCAACCTGGGCGTGCACATCAATGACGAATTCGTCGCGTCGTTTCCCCTGCGAGGCTCGGGCGCGGGTGGCAACGCCGAGCGCCTGGAGCTGCCCTTCCTGGAGGACACCGGCACGCTGGTGAGCCAGGCCCTCACGGTGCCGGCTTTCCAACTGGGCCCCAATAACCAGCTGCAGTTTCAGTTCGACATACCGCCGCAGGACGAAGGGCGCTGCCGCACTACACTGGGCGCGGCGCAGGCCGCCATCGATCCCGATTCAACCCTCGATCTCACGCATATCGAGCATTACGCGGCCATGCCCAACTTGGCGTTCTTCGGCAACAGCGGTTTTCCGTTCACCAAGTACGCCGACCTGGGTCAGACGGCGGTGATCGTCCCGGACGAACCCAAGCCGCAGGAGGTGGAGACCGCGCTGACCACGCTGGGGCAATTCGGTGCCACCACCGGAATGGCCGCAACACGACTCACGCTGCTCACCGCCAGCCATGTCCAGGAAGCCGGTGACCGCGACCTCCTCGTCATCGCCAGCGGCATAACTAGCCCGCTGCTCGAATCGTGGAAAGCCACCTTGCCCGCGCGCATCGATTCGGGTGAACGGGCCAGCTCAGTGCTGGGCCGCATCTCCGATGCCGGCACCGAATGGTTCAGCGGCGCCGCGCCGCACGCCCTGCCGCGCGACGGCTGGACCGACATTGCCGCCAAGGGCCCGCTGGCAGCCATCATGGGGCTGGAGTCGCCCTTGCAGCGCGGTCGCTCGGTGGTCGTGCTCAACGCAACCGAGCCGTCCGCGCTGCCGGCGGCGGCGCTGGCGCTCATCGATGCGGGCAAGGTGCGCGACTTGCGCGGCGATCTGGTTTTGCTGCGGGGCGATGCCGTGCAATCCTTCCGGGTCGGCGACACGTATTACGTCGGGCACCTGACCTGGTGGCGCTGGATCTGGTTCCAGTTGCACAGCCATCCCTTGCTGCTGGTGGCGCTCGGCTTGCTGCTGGGCGTCTTCCTTGCCCTGCTGATCTTCGGGACGATGCGGCGGATGGCGGCGCGCCGCCTCGCCGCCGGCCCGTGACACGCGCGCGGGCGGGCCTGATCCGGCCGCCGCTACTGCCGGCCCTTTTTCCCGTGATCGCGCCCGCCGTCCTCGCCGCCCTGCTGGGTGCAAGTCCCGCGCGCGCGGACGATCCTCCCGCGAGCGACGCGGCCTCGGCCACCGCGCAACCGCCGGCCTGCGCCTGGCCAGCCTGGCAGGCCTTCCAGTCGCGTCTGTTGCAACAGGACGGCCGGGTCGTTGATCCCGCCTCACCCCGCGCCCACACCGTTTCCGAGGCGCAGGCCTATGCGATGTTCTTTGCGCTGGTGGCCGGTGACAGGGCCGTGTTCGAGCGCATCCTGCGCTGGACCGAGGACAACCTCGCCGCCGGTGACCTGGCCCTGCGCCTGCCCTCCTGGCAATGGGGCCGGCGCGACGATGGCAGCTGGGGTGTGCTCGACGCCAATTCGGCGGCCGACGCCGATCTTTGGCTGGCCTATGTCCTCGCGCAGGCGGGACGTCGCTGGGACGAGCGGCGCTACCGCGCCTTGTCATCGCTGCTGGCCGAGCGCATCCTGCGCGAGGAAACGGCTGTCGTGCCGGGGCTGGGGCGGGTCCTGCTGCCGGGCGCGCAGGGCTTCGAGCCCGCGGACGGACTGTGGCGGCTCAACCCGAGCTACGTGCCGCCTTTCCTGTTGCGCTGGTTTTCCACCCACAGCGGCGATCCGCGCTGGGATGCGGTGCACCGCAGCGGACTGCGCCTGCTGCAGGAATCCGCGCCCCATGGCTTCGCACCCGACTGGGCGTACTTTCGCCAATCCGCGGCTGACGGCAAGCCCGCTGCGTTTGAACTCAACGAGCGCATTGCGCCGGACCGGGCCGGCGCCTATGACGCAATTCGTGTCTATTTATGGGTGGGTATTACCTCGCCCGCCGATCCAGAGCGTGCAGCATTGCTGCAGCATTTTTCTGCCATGACCGCTGCGGCTGCCGGGGGCGCGCCACCCCGCAGCGTGGATGCGGCCACCGGTACTGGCGACGGGAGCCTCGGTCCGCCGGGATTTTCGGCCGCGCTACTCCCCATTTCCGCGGCACTGGGTCAGGATGCTGCGCTGCACAGCCTGCTCAATCGCCTGCGCTCTGACCCCCCGGCTTCTGACGCGTATTACGAGCAGGCGCTTGCGTTATTCGGCATGGGTAACCTTGAGGGCCGGTACGCCTTTGCAGGGGACGGCAGTCTGATTTTTGCTGCAGGCCCCTGCTCTGCGGAGCCGGCCCATCCATGAGCGACCTGTTCCGCCGTCTCCGGGCATCGCGCCTGGCCGCCGTTACGGCGGTGGCGCGGGTCCCCGGTAAGCCGCTGCCGCGTGGCGTGGCCGCGCTGGCGCATGCGGCTCGGCGGCCACGCGCGCCGGCAACCGCGCTGCACCTTGCTCTGGCTGCGGCCCTGGGATTTCCCCTCGGCCTGCTGCATCCGGCGGCTGTTGCGGTCACGGTGCGGGACGCCAATGCCGTTGCCGTCGACGAATTGCTGCGCAGCGCGCGGCTCTGGCGGGCCCTGGGTCACCCGGATGCCGAGCGCAATGTGCTGCGCAAGCTGCTCGCCATCGACGGCCGGGAACCGCGCGCCTTGCTGCTGCTGGGCGAACTGGAACTGCGCGTCGGCAACATCCCCGAAGCCCGGCGCGTGCTGGCGGCCTTGCGCGATAGCCACCCTGCGATGCAGCAAACCGCCGAGCTCGATGAG
>CAIQGU010000007.1 GCA_903871435.1 uncultured Burkholderiales bacterium
AGCAACTGGCCGCACGCTTTGGCGGCCAGGGATCAGTACTGGTGCGGCATCGCGGTCTGCATCGCTAACCGTTTTCATCGCCGATCCGGGAAGGGCTGCTTTCCTCGGCCGGCCGGTGCCGGTAAGCTCTCTCGCGCCCCAGCAGTCAACGCACCGATGGAATTTCTCACCATGTCAATAAAGCCGCGCACTTCCACCCTGGCGCACGCAGTCCTGCTCGCAACGGCGTTCGGCACGGTGCCGCAATCCTGGGCTGCGGATGTCGCGTCGGCCCCAATTGCCATCCGTGCCGCGCACCTCTTCGATTCCGTCAAAGGTACGCTGGTCGATGCCGGCGTTGTCGTGATCGACGGCGGCAAGATCGTGTCTGTCGGTTCAGGACTGGCCATCCCCGAGCACGTCCGGGTCATCGATCTAGGCGACGCCACCCTGCTCCCCGGATTTATCGACGCCCATGTGCATTTGCAGAGCGTGAGCACCGACAGTTGGTACCAGGATTTCTACGACGGCATCATGCGTTTCCCCGCCGAACAGGCTCTGTACGGCGCGCAATATGCCCGCCAGACCCTCGAGGCTGGCTTCACCACGGTGCGCGATGTGGGCTCCACCGACTATGTGGCACTGGGACTGCGTAACGCCATC
Organism: uncultured Burkholderiales bacterium; assembly: GCA_903871435.1. Lineage (GTDB taxonomy): Bacteria > Pseudomonadota > Gammaproteobacteria > Burkholderiales > Burkholderiaceae_F > GJ-E10. The sequence continues at coordinate 643 of CAIQGU010000007.1, forward strand.
CGGGCCGGAGCCATACCCGGCCCCCGTCTGCTGGTATCCAACTACGCCATCGGCGCAACGGCGGGCCATGCGGACCAGGATCCATATCCGCCGCAGCGCATCGCTCCCGCAGGACCGATCATGGGCGTATGCAACGGCCCTGAGGAATGCCGTGCTGCCGTGCGCTACCAGATCAAGTATGGCGCCGACGTCATCAAATTCATGCCCTCGGGCGGCGTACTGTCTCTGACCGACCCGGTGGACATTCCAGAGCTCACCCAGGAAGAGATGAACGCCATCGTTGGCGAAGCCCATACCTGGAAGCGCAAGGTCGCAGCCCACTGCCATGGCGATCTTGCCGCAAAGATGGCTATCGCTGCAGGCGTCGACTCCATCGAGCACGGCAGCTTTCTGCAGGACGACACACTGCTTGAAATGAAGAAGAAACATGTCTTCCTGGTCCCCACCCTCTTCGCGGGTGTGTGGGTCGGCGAGAAGGCCGACACCTTTCCGGCTCCCATCGCGGTGAAGGCCCGTGCCGCTTCCGCGCAAATTCAGCAGATGTTCCAGCACGCCGTGCGCATTGGCGTCCCGGTAGCCCTGGGTACCGATGCTGGCGTGGAGCCGCATGGTCAGAACGCGCGTGAATTCGCGCTCATGGTCGCAAACGGCATGACACCCGCTCAAGCCCTGCTGGCGGGAACTGCCAATGGCGCTGAACTGCTCGGCATTGCCGATCGCATGGGCACGCTGCAGGCCGGCAAGGTGGCCGATATTGTGGCGGTCCCGGGCAATGTCCTCGACGATATTCGAGCCACCGCACATCCGCTGTTCGTCATGAAGGACGGCACGGTTTACGTAGGCCCACACTGAGGGTGGCCGAGGCCCCATTGCGCCGCCACCCTTTGCTGGGCGCGGCCTGTGGTCGTAGCGCCAAGATTGCCCTGCGAAGGAACCCCATGATGCTCAAGCAAACCCTGGCTTCGAAGGCCATGCTGTCTCGCGTACTTGCCTCCCTCGTGGCAGCGCTCGCAGCCGTATCCGTATCGGCGGCGCCCTACCAGGGCATCGACGACATAATCAAAGCGTCCGCCCCCGCCGACTGGCGCACGCCCGATCCTGAAAACCTGCTGTACCTGGAGCTGCCCGCCGGCCGGGTCATCATCGAGATGGCCCCGGCGTTTGCGCCCAATCATGTCGCCAATGTCCGGGCGCTGGCCCGGGAAAAATACTTCGACGGCCTTTTTATCTATCGCGTTCAGGACAATTACGTGGTCCAGTGGGGCGACCCCGATGAAAAGAATCCTCGGCCCATCGTGCACGCAAAGCCCACGCTGCCGGCGGAGTTTTCACGGCCCGCGGCCGGCCTGGCCTTTGACGTGTTGCCAGAAAAAGACGTCTACGCGCCCGAGGTGGGTTTCTCCGGCGGCTTCCCCGCCGCCCGCGATGGCGAAAAAGGCAGCGCCTGGCTGGCGCATTGCTATGGCATGGTGGGAGCCGGCCGCGACAACGATGCCGGCAGTGGCGGTGGCACGGAGCTCTACGCCGTGATAGGCCATGCGCCGCGCCACCTCGACCGTAATGTCACCCTGTTTGGCCGCGTGCTGCAAGGCATCGAACTGCTCTCCAGCCTGCCGCGCGGTCCGGCCCCCATGGGTTTCTACGAGGACACCCGGCTGCGCCTGCCCATCCGCGCTGTGCGCATGGCCGCTGATGTGCCGCCGGCACAGCGCACGGGCATCGAAGTGATGCGCACCGGCACGGCTACCTTCGATCACATCATCGAATCACGCCGCAATCGCCGCGACGATTGGACCAAGGTGCCGGCAGGACACATCGAACTTTGCAACGTGCCCTTGCCGGTGCGGCTCACTCCCTGAACCGCATTGCCCCTCAGGCGCAGATGCGCTTCGTGGCGCAGGTGAGGATCAGCACGCTGTCGCCGTCGGCATTGCCAAAAGATTCCCGTGCGACGGCGGGAGCGGAACGGGACACATTGAACCGCGCCCAATCCAGAAGGTCCTTGCTGCCCACCATGACGATCGCCGCGGGCAAGACCACGCGTTCCCGCCGCACGAAGTAGGCAACCAGCGCGGTGCCCTGTTCTATGCCGCCGCGCGAATTGGCCGGATCCCGGCTCGGCAGCGGCAGGCCCGCGGCAAGTTCGGCGATCGTGATGGGGTGAGGCGCCAGCACCCACCCGCGTGAGGCCGCCAGACTGAAGGCCTGTGCGAGGCGGTTCGCGTGGATCTGGCTGACGGTTTCGCTCATCGAATTTTCCTCGCACCCAGGCGCCCCGCGGTCTGGAACTGGCGTGGCGCGGCCCATCAAAGTTAACGTGTTTGCCTGCACTCCCTTGTTCTCAGCAGTTCCACTCTAAACGCGTCGCACCTTCGCTGCAACCTATTGCAGCGTATTGCAGCGAATTGCAACGGCCCATATGTCCATGCGGTACCCAATGCGAATGAGAGCCACCTGCAATACCGGCTGCGGTGAGCTGACCTGATCAGGACAGCGACCGCGCGGCGTTGCGCCGGCACGGCCTGTTTCAAGGTGGTACCGCCATGAATATGCTGTCTGCGCGCCCCCGCACAGAAGCCGCGGTGTTTGCAGGGTATGTTCGCCGCTGGCGCCGTCTGTGCCGAATGTTTCGCAATGGAAGGCTCCCCGTGCAGCTTCGCGTCGGTTTCGAAATGGTCTTCGAGTGTCCTCAGCCGACACCGATGATTTTCAACCTCAATGTCCATTACACGCGGGTCTCCGACCTGGTGACCCGCGATGACCTGTCATTTGATCCACCCGTACGCGTTACCGCCTACCGCGACAGCTTCGGCAACTGGTGTTCGCGCGTCCTTGCGCCGCGCGGGCGGCTGCGCGTCGGCGCCGATGCCCTGATCCATGACAGTGGTGCGCCGGATGTTCTTGCACCCGGCGCGCGGCAATTGGACGTGCAGGACCTGCCGGAAGAGACCTTGCTGTACCTGCTCGGCAGCCGTTATTGCGAAACCGACCGGCTTTCCCAGGTTGCCTGGAACCTGTTTGGCCAGACGCCGCCGGGCTGGGACCGCGTGCAGGCCATCTGCGATTTTGTCCACGGCCAGATTGCCTTCGGGTACGAGAATGCGCGCATGACACGCACGGCGCTGGAGGCCTACAACGAACGCGTCGGCGTCTGCCGCGATTACATGCATCTGGCGGTAGCGTTCTGCCGGTGCATGAACATACCGGCCCGCTACTGCACGGGCTACCTCGGCGACACGGGAACGCCCCTGCCGTGGGCGGCCGGCGACTTTGCCGCATGGTTCGAGGTGTTTCTCGAGGGCGGCTGGCACACGTTTGACGCCCGCAACAACACGCCGCGCATTGGCCGGGTTCTGATCGCCCGCGGCCGTGACGCTGCAGACGTGGCGCTCAGCAACACCTTTGGCCAATGCCTGCTCATGAGCTTCCGCGTCTGGACCGACGAAGTGCAGCCCGTTCCAATGCAGGGTTGAGCCGCTGCATCTGCACCAGCGCCGCCCGGCGATATACTGTAATTAAATACAGTTTCCGCCGGAAGGAACCCCGATGAACGCAGGCACGGATCAAGCAGCGCAGGCGGTTGCCGCTGGGGAAGTAGCACCTTACCTGCAGAAGCTCAATACGGCACAGCGGCAGGCCGTCCTGTGGGGCACGACGGGCGTGATCGGCCGGCCGGATGGCCCGCTCCTGGTCATTGCCGGTGCCGGTTCGGGCAAGACCAACACGCTGGCCCACCGGGTGGCGCACCTGGTCGCGTGTGGCGCCGATCCCGGGCGCATTTTGCTGCTCACTTTCACCACGCGCGCCGCTGACGAGATGGCGCGGCGCGTCGCCCGCATCCTTGCGCAGGCACTGGGCACGGGTCCGCGCAGCGCGGGAGTCGGTATCGCGTGGTCCGGCACTTTCCACAGCGTTGGAGCACGGCTGCTGCGTGAATACGCGGGACGACTGGGCCTGGATCCGGCCTTCACCATCCATGACCGTGAAGATTCAGCGGATCTGATGAACCTCGTGCGCCATGAGCAGGGCTGTTCGGCAAAAGACCGCCGCTTCCCCCTCAAGGGAACCTGCCTTGCCATCTATTCCTCGGCGATCAATACCGGCAGTCCGCTGGGCGAGGTGCTGCAATCGTCGTTCCCTTGGTGCGCGCAATGGGAGACCGAACTGCGCCAGATGTTCCGCGGTTACGTCGAGGCCAAGCAGGCGCAGCAGGTGCTCGATTACGACGATCTGCTGCTCTATTGGTCCCGCATGGTCGCCGACCCCGGCCTGGCCCGCGACGTCGGCGCGCGTTTCAGCCACGTCCTGGTGGACGAATACCAGGACACCAACCGCCTCCAGGCATCCATCCTGCTGGGCATGAAGCCCGACGGACTGGGGCTCACGGTGGTTGGCGACGACGCCCAATCGATCTACGCCTTTCGCGGCGCCACGGTGCGCAATATCCTGGATTTCCCCGGGCTCTTCGATCCGCCCGCCGTGCAGGTGACGCTCGACCGCAACTACCGTTCAACTGCCCCCGTGCTCGCGGCGGCCAATGCGGTCATCGCCCTGGCCGCCGAGCGCTATGCAAAGGATCTTTGGACCGAGCGTACTGGAGCCGGCCTGCCGCGGCTCGTTGCCCTGCGTGACGAAGCCGATCAGGCCGATTTCGTCGTCGAGCAGGTGCTGGCCCGCCGGGAAAACGGCATCACGCTCAAGTCGCAGGCCGTCTTGTTTCGCACCGCCCATCACAGTGCGCGCCTGGAGCTGGAGCTCACCCGACGCAATATTCCGTTCGTAAAGTTCGGCGGCCTGCGCTTCCTGGAAGCCGCTCATGTCAAGGATGTGCTCGCGCTCATGCGCTGGGCGCAAAACCCCCGCGACCGGGTGTCGGGCTTTCGCGCGCTGCAACTGCTGGCCGGTATTGGGCCAAAGATCGCTGCCCGGGTGCTCGATCACGTCACGGCCGCGCCGCCCGGCTGCGCGCTCCTTGCCGAGCAACCCATGCCGGCCGCGGCGGAGGCGCCGTGGCGCGAGTTCGCAGGTCTTGTCGAAGCGCTGTCGCGCCCCGATGGCGCCTGGCCGGCGTCCTTCGAGCAGGCCTGTCGGTGGTACGACGCGCAAATGGAGCGGCGTTTCGACGATGCCGCCACACGGCGCGCGGACATCGCGCAGCTGGCGCACATCGCGGCCACGTATCCCAGCCTCGAGCGCTTTCTCACCGAGCTCACCCTGGAGCCGCCCGACGCCACCAGTGCGCAGGCCGGCGTGCCGTTGCTCGACGAGGACTACCTCATTTTGTCCACCATTCATTCGGCCAAGGGCCGGGAATGGACGGCCGTGACACTGCTCAACGCTGTTGACGGTTGTCTGCCATCGGATATGGCAACCGGCAGCAGCGCCGAGATCGAGGAGGAGCGGCGCCTGCTGTATGTGGCCATGACACGTGCCCGCGACCAACTCGACATCCTGGTGCCGCAACGCTTTCATGTGGGGGGACAGGCCGGCATGGGCGACCGGCATGTCTACGCCAGCCGCACGCGTTTCCTGCCTGCAGCGATGCTGGGAATGTTCGAGCAGATTGCGTGGCCGCCACCCGACAGCCTGCGTGCCGGATCGGGCCAGCCGGTTCCCGCCGCCATCGACCTCGCGGCGCAGATGCGCGATATGTGGCGCTAAAGCGGCAAGGAGGGCAGCGCCCTCAGTGCCATGGCCCTGGCTGCTGCCGCGCCCGTCAGAAGGCGTAGCCGATGGCGAAACGGACCACCGGCCAGAACGTGATGTTGCGCACGTCGTTTTGCAGCTTGGTC
>CAIQGU010000008.1 GCA_903871435.1 uncultured Burkholderiales bacterium
CGGCCGCATTGTCGCGGTAGGCCACGAGCGTGCCCTGGGGCGCAGCGGCGTGGGTGGACTTGATCATTTCGAACAGACTGGGACCCGGGCTGCTGCCGTCGATGGTCCAGCTGGCGTTGAAGATCTTGTGACGGCAGTGCTCCGAGTTTGCCTGGGCAAACATCATGAGCTCGACGTCGGTGGGATTGCGGCCCATGGAGACAAAGGCGGCATCCAGGTAATCGATTTCGTCGTCCGACAGCGCCAGCCCCATGGAGGCGTTGGCAGCGGCCAGGGCGCCGCGCCCGGCGCCGAGCAGGTCCACTTCCTGGACGGCACCGTAATCCTGCTGCTGGCCCGGCGGCCAGAAAACCAGGCGGGCGGCTGCCAGGGGGTCGTCGGCAGCTTCCAGGACGGTTTCGGTCATGCGGTCATGCAGGGCGGCGGCAATGCGCTCCCATGCTGGCCCGCCCCGATCAAGCGACGCGGGCCGGCGCGCCTGCAGCCGGATGTCGTAGGCCAGGCCGCGCTCGATCCGGATGACCTGCGGCAACGCGCAGTTGCGGGCGATCTCGGTGGCCTTGCTGGACCAGGGGGAACTGGTTCCCAGGCGGGGTACCACGACTAGACGCAACGATGTGCCACCCGCCTGCGGCTTGCCGCCGGTCAGCGGCTCACCATAGGCGAGCAGGCGCTGCAGCCGATCGGCAGCACCCGGCTCCAGCGGGACGGACAGGCGGACGAAGTGCTGGTAGACCGCGGTCAGGCCGGCCACCGAAGGCTCGATCACCTGCAGGCGGGCGAGCAGCCGCGACAGGCGAAAGGGCGAGCTCGCGGCAGGGCCGTCGAGAACGAGGCAGGGGTCGGAGACGTTCATTGCGGCGGGTGTCGGCGTCATCGTCATGGCGTCGGTAGCGGGCCGCAACGACGTTGTCGGCTGGACGGTAACGGCTGGACGGTGAAGGCTAGCCCCGATTATAGCTGGCCGGGTATGTCATCAACCCGCCGGCGCGCCTTGCACGGCGCGCACGCTTGCTGGGCTCTGGAGGCGTCGGCGCTGCCCCGGACGCGCCGGGGGCATTGCGCGCGACGCGAGCGCTGCTAGATCTCGCCGTCGAGCAACTGCGCCGCCGCCAACGACCTGAGCAGGGCTTCGTTGCAGGTGGCAATGGGGATGGCCAGTTCTTCGGCCTGCTTGCGCACGGTAATCGGATCGCTGCGTTCGATCGCTTCGATCAGCGTCAGGTACGGCCCATAGGGGCCAGCACGGTTGAGAATCGCATCGACGATGGATTCGGACAGGGAGATGAGCTCAAAAAGGTGCGGGAACGGTGCGCCGGTAATCCGGTCGAGCAGCGAGAACGCCCCGGTAATGAACAGTTCGTCGCGCATCTCGCCCTGGTTTGCCGTGGCACCGATCGTCTCAAGGAAAATGCCGCGGCGGATGGACGCGTGCATCAGCGGGAAGGTGTTGGTGTCCTTGGATGCGGTCGCCAGCAGCAGGGAGAGCCAGCGGATCAGCTTCTTGTAGCCCAGCATCATCACGGCGTGCTGGAACGAGGTGATCTGCACCGGAAGGTTGAAGGCGGCCGAGTTGACGAGGCGCAGCAGCTTGAACGCCAGCGCCGGGTCGCGCCGCAACGTGGCATCGATCTTGTCGAGGTCGGCGTCGTCGCGAACCAGACGGAGCAGTTCGAGAACGACGGCCTGGCCCGGCTGCAGCGGCCGCGCCTTGTTGGTGCTCTGGTCGTCCAGCGGCCAGCCCACGCAGGCGGCGGCGTCACGGTCGAACACTTCGATCGCGTCGGCCACGCTTTGCACGCCGGTCACGATGAAAGGGATGCGGCGCGCAACGCCCGGTGGCGGCTGCACACCCCAGCGCCGGCGGTCTTCGCTGACGTGGATCACGCAATATTCGAAGCAGGACAGCAGCGCCGGCGGCAACGGAACGTCCGGGCGGCCGCGCAGCACCAACCGCTTGCCGTCCTTGAACAGGTTCTGGGCAACGGATTGCGTCTGCGGATCGAGCAGCGCATTGGTGGGGATTTCCAGCAGCGCGTTGCGCGGCGCGTGCCACGAAAGCGCGGAAGCATCGAAATCCGCATCCAGCGGCGCCACCAGCACGGGCGCCGTGGATTCAGGCCACATTTCGTTGAGCACATCGAGCAGCTGCCCCAGGGGCGGCCGCTCGGCGGGATTGGCCGAGAGCATCGTCAGCCGCGTGCCGATCGCCTTGCGCTTCTTGTCGATCAACGGCGCATAGCAGATCCAGACTGAACCCAGTAATTCGTTGGTCGCGATCAATTTTTCGGGCGCATTCATAGGGGTCAACCGGGTCCGCGGGTGCCGAGGGTGCCAAAGGTGCCAAGGGTGCCAATGAGGAGGAACCTTAGCCGCAAGTCTAGGGTGGCCAAAGGCGGGGGGGTCCTTGGAAGTGGCGGGTGAGATGATCCAAATTCAGCATTTATGAGGGGCTGCGCATGCACACGCTCTACCGCACCCGCGAACTGCGGGACCTGGAGGCCCGGGGGCGCGCCGGGCTGCCGGACGGCACCCTGATGCAGCGCGCCGGCGAGGCCGCAGCCCGGGTGATCGACGGATTCTGGAGGGGCCGCCCCGGTGGCCTGCCCCATGGCGCCACGGACGGACAGCCGGCGGCGCAGCTTGCGACCGTCCTGGTGCTCTGCGGAGCCGGCGACAATGGCGGGGACGGCTTCGTATGCGCACGGGCGCTGCAGCAGCGCGGTTATCACTGTCTCTGCTGGGCACCCATGCCGAGCGGCTCCGCCGACGCGCAGGCGGCCCGCCAGCGCTGGCAGGCCGCCTCCGGGGTCATCCTCAGCCAATTACCCGGGCAGCAGGTCTTCGATTTCGTGGTCGACGCCCTGCTCGGCATCGGCGCCAGCCGGCCACTGGACGGCGCGCTGCTCGCGGCGCTTCGGTGGGCCCGCCAAGGCAGCCGGCCGCTCCCCGTCATTGCGCTCGATGTGCCCAGTGGACTCGATGCCGACACCGGGGAATGGATCGGCGGGGTAGCGGGCGCACCGGCTGCGCTCACCGTAACCTTCCTCGCCGACAAGCCGGGCCTGCACCTGCGCAGTGGCCTGGAAGCCACCGGTTGCCTGCACGTTGAAACTCTGGGGTTGGACACTGCCGAAGATCCGCCAGCCGTCCCGGGCCGGCTGAACGGGCCTGCGCAATTTCCGCAATTGCGCGTGCGGCGTTCGGCAGACGTGAGCAAGGGCAGCTACGGCACCGTAGCCGTATGCGGTGGCGCTGCAGGCATGGTCGGCGCCGCGCTCCTGGCCGGGCGGGCTGCCCTGCGCATGGGTGTCGGCAAAGTCTTCGTGAACTGCATCGGCGCGCCTGACCTGCAGGTCGATCCCCAGCAACCCGAGCTCATGATCCACCCGGGCCGCGCGCCGGTTGCAGGCGAGGTTCTGGTCGCTGGATGCGGAATGGGCAGTGGTCCGGCGGCGCGTGCATATCTGGCGCAATGGCTGCTTCACGAAGGCCCGGCGATCTACGACGCGGACGCACTGAACCTTCTGGCGGGCGATGCGGACTTGCGTGCCCTGCTGCACTCCCGAACGCACGCCACGGTGCTCACGCCCCACCCTGGCGAAGCAGGCCGCCTTCTACAGATCAGCACGGCGGCCGTCCAGCAGGATCGCGTCGCCAATGCCTTGCGGCTGGCCCAGGAGACCCGGGCCATCGTGGTGCTCAAGGGCGCGGGCACCGTCATGGCGGATCCAGCCGGCAATTACGTGATCAATCCGACCGGCGGCCCGGCGTTGTCGAGCGCCGGAACCGGCGATGTACTCGCGGGTATCACGGGCGCACTGCTGGCGCAGTACGCGGACCGCCTGAGCGAGGTATTTGGCGCCGCGTGCGGCGCGGTGTGGCTGCACGGCCGTGCCGCGCAGCTCTATGGCGGCGACGTGGGGCTGGTGGCTTCGGAGGTAGCGGCGCTGGCCGTGCGTGCGTGGCAGGAACTGCGCGCCGCTTAGCCTTCCGGCTTGATACGGCCCGCCGCGAGCTCGATGCGATGGCTGCAGCGCTGGGCGAGGCGCGCGTCGTGCGTGACCAGCACCAACGTGGATCCGGCCTCGCGGTTGAGCGCAAAGAGCAGGTCGGCAATGGTTTCCCCGGTGCTCGCGTCGAGGCTGCCCGTGGGTTCATCGGCCATGAGCACCGCCGGCCGCGCGACAAACGCACGTGCCAGAGCCACGCGCTGCTGCTCGCCGCCCGATAAGGTGGTGGGATAGTGGCCCAGCCGGGCGCTCAATCCCACCCGCGCCAGCAGTTCGCTGGCCGCCGCGACAGCCGAGCTTGCCGAACCGTCGCCTGCGCCCACTTCCAGGGGCAGCAGCACGTTCTCAAGGGCGGTAAGGTGCGGCAGCAACTGGAACGACTGGAACACGAAACCAAGCCGGCGGGCCCGCAGCCGCGCGCGGCCATCCTCGTCGAGCGCGAAAAGATCCTCGCCGAACAGGCGCACGGTTCCGGCCGACGGAACATCGAGCCCCGCCAGCAAGCCCAGCAAGGTTGACTTGCCAGAGCCCGACGCACCAAGTATGGCTACCGTCTCGCCGGCAGCGAGGCGCAGATTGATATCATCGAGTATGGTGAGCGATCCCGTGGCATCGCTCACCACCTTGCACAGGCCGAGCGCCTCCAGGATGGCCGGTTGCATGGCGTCTCGCATCGCGTCGCGCGGATCGGAAAGGGCAGCATGAGGTCTTGCGTGCGCGTCGGGCGGCATTGCGTCTCTCGCAGTTGGCATATGGCACGTTGGAGTCTGGTATCGCCGGTACGTTCCGTTTTTTGGACCGCCATTGCGGCTTTGCTGGCGCTGGCTTGCTGCGCGGCGGGCGCACAGACAGCAGCTCAGTCAGGCCCAGCCGCACCGGCAGCCGCGCAAACGTCCGCGCGCACGGCACACCGGACTATCCTCGTGGTGGGAGACAGCCTTTCCGCGGAATACGGACTGGCGCGTGGCAGCGGCTGGGTCAAATTGCTGGCCGACCGCGTCGCTGCAGATACTCCCCAGTATAACGTTGCGAATGCCAGTATTAGCGGCGACACCACCAGTGGCGGACGCACCCGCCTGGCGGCACTTTTACGCGAGGCGCCTGCGGTAGTGGTGCTGGAACTGGGAGCCAACGACGGCTTGCGCGGCCTGAGCGTGGATGCCATGCGCGACAACCTGCAGGCCATGGTGGATGCCTGCCGCAAGTCCGGCGCCCGCGTGCTTCTGGTCGGCATCCATGTGCCGCCCAATTACGGGGACGCCTACGCGCAGCAGTTCTATGCGGTGTACACCACGCTGGCGCAGCGCAATCACATTGCGCTGGCGCCTTTCCTGCTGGATGGGTTTGCCGACCGCCTGGAGCTTTTCCAGGCCGACCACATCCATCCGCTGGCCATTGCGCAAAGCCGTATGGTGGATAACGTGTGGCCGCATCTCAAGCCGCTGCTGCGGCCCTGAAGTATGCAGGACTACTGCAGCACGCGGAATTACTGACCGGGCTTGTTACCCGCCGGTTTAGCCGGCGCGCTGAGGTCGGCCCGGGTGATGCGGGCATCGAAGCGCTGACGCAGCGCCTGCACGTAGCCTTGCTGTTCACCATTGACTACGCGGTCGGATATGGATTTTTCCAGTGCGGCACGATCCGCGTCGCTGGCTTCAGCGTGCGTAACACCGAGGACATGCACGATCGCGTAGGACCCATCGGCCTGGTCCACCCCCAGGAACTCCGGCAGCTTGCCGACGGGTTCGGCCATGATGGCCGCTATGGCCTTGGCGGGCAGGAATGATGTGTCGCGCCGGCCCAGGTGATGAACGGGTTCGAAACCGGCATCGTCCGGCGCCTTGCGCAGTTGCGCCAGCCGTGCCTCGCCGGCTTCACGTGCCAGCTTGACCGCTGCCTGGTGC
>CAIQGU010000009.1 GCA_903871435.1 uncultured Burkholderiales bacterium
CTGATGATCTGCATGAGTTGGGAGCGCGCCTGCTCCGAGGTGCGCACCGACTGGTAGTAGAGCAGGGGGTCGGTGATCTGGTAGCGCGCGTACACCTGCACTTCCAGGCGCTTCTGGTCGCCCAGGATGATCTGCTCCAGCGGTGGCTCCAGGGGCAGCAGGCGAGTGTCGTAGAAGATCGCCGTATCGATGAAGGGAACCTTGGCATGCAGCCCGGGGTCGCGCTGGACATCCACCGGCCGTCCCAGGCGCACGACCAGCGCCTGCTCGGTCTGGTCAACCGTGAACAGCGAAAGCATGGCCATTGCCGCCAGTGCAAGCGCCAGTCCCGCTGCCAGTTGCTCGCGGCGGCTCATCGTGGTGCTCCCGCAGGCGTGGCCGCCGACGCAGGCGCTGCGGGCGCGCGGGCATCGGAAAGCGGCATGTAGGGGACGATGCCCGATACGCCCTTGCCGGATGAATCGATGATCACCTTGCCCGATTTTTTCAGCAACTGGTCCATGCTGTCCATGTACATGCGCCACGCGGTGACGTCCTTGGCCTGGCGGTAGGTCTCAAAGACCGAGAGGAAGCTCTGGATTTCGCCGCGCGCCACGTTCACCACCTGTTCCTTGTACGCGCTGGCTTCCTCGTTCATGCGGTCGGCTTCGCCGCGCGCCCGCGGCAGCACGTCGTTGGCATAGGCCTGCGCTTCATTGCGGGCGCGCTCCTGGTCGGCGCGGGCCCGCTGCACGTCGTTGAACGCATCGATCACTGCTGCGGGCGGATCCACCCGCTGCAGTTGCACCTGGGTGATCAGGATCCCGGCGTTGTAATGGTCGAGAATCTGCTGCAGCGTGTCCTTGGCCTCGTCGGCAATTTCCTGGCGCTTGTCCGACAGCGCAGCCTGGATCGGGTAGTGGCCGATGACGGCATGCATGCTGCTTTCCGCGGCCATCTGCAGCGTGGCCTTGGGGTCCATTACCCGGAACAGGTAGTCGCCCGCATTCTTGATGCGCCAGAAGACGACGTATTCGGCAATGACGATATTTTCGTCACCGGTCACCATCTGGTTCGTGGGGTCGCTGCGCGCGCCGCCCGTGGCGGGCGCGTTGCCGGCAGTACCGGGCGCAAATTCGGCTGCGCCGCCCAGTTGCAACTGATTGACCTGTGTCACCTTGGGCACCAGCACGCGGCTGATCGGGTAGGGCAGGTGATAGTGCAGACCGGGCTCCACGGTATCAACCCACCGGCCAAAGCGCAGCACCACGCCTTGTTCGTCGGGCTCCACGCGATAGATCCCGGAGAGCAGCCAGGCAGCGAGGACGAAGCCGCCGACGATATACCGGCCCTGCCCCTGCAGGCCCAGTGACGCCAGCACACCCCCCGTGGCAGCGCCCACGCGCTGCAGCACGCCCGGCGCGGGCGGGGCGGCAGGAGCGGCAAGGTCGGGGATGGGTTCAGTCGGCATTTCCATCCCGATATTGTCCTATAAGGCGCGTCGACCCCGAAAAACACCGCGATGCAGGCAGGTCTGCACGCCGTCTGGCAGGCGTTTCGCGTGGGACGTGAGCATCCATCGCGTTCGCTCGTCAGTGCGAGATGGCGGCGTGGACGATGAAGTAGACGATCATCGCGAGCAGTCCCAGCAACGGCACCGCGACGCCGGCCATGATGGTCAGGTCCATGCGCGAGAACCGGCGCGGCAGGTCGAGTTCCGGTATTGCGAAGGCATCTTCGCCGCCGGGCGGTGATGCCGGGTTCGCCGGAATTTCGATCGCTGCCGTTTCCAAGGCCGGTGCGGCGGCAACCGGCTCTGCAACCGGCGCTGCAACCGGCGCTGCAACCTTCTCAGAAACCGTCTCAGAAACCGTCTCTGAAACCGGCTCCACCACCTTCGCCGACATCGGCACGGTGATGATTGCAGCCACTGCCGGGACCCCCAGCGCCATCACCGCAGCGGACCCGGCCACCCGCGGTGAATCCGCCTGCAACGCGGCCGAGGGATGCGAAGTTGCCGGGGCCGCGGTGGATTTGGCTGCCGAGCTTGCCGCCCGGTCCCGGCGCAGGCGGCGTCCCTGGATCACCACATAAAGCGCCCCGAGCAATGGCGCAGCGGTTACCAGGCCGAAAGACTGCATTTGCAGCGCGTCGGCGAACGCGGGATCCGAAACCGCAATTTTTCCCGCAATCCAGCCCAGCAGCGCTGCGCCGCCATCGACGAGGAGCGGATAGCGTCCGAGCAATCGCGACAGGAAAAGACTGGAAAAAACCAATATCGGCACGCTGATCACCAATCCGGCGAGCAGGTACAGCAGGTTGTCCTGGGCGGCGGCGGCTACGGCCACCACGTTGTCCAGGCTCATCACGGCATCGGCCACCACGATGATGGCCACGGCCCGCCACACGCCACCATCGGCAGCCCGGCGCGTCCCGGTCCGGCCGGCGCCGCCGTCGCCCGCCAAAAGTTCGATGGCGATCAGCACCAGCAAGCCGGCGCCGACGAGCTTGAGGTAGGGCGCCCGCAACATCAGCGTGGCCACGAAGGTAAGGATGACCCGGAACAACACCGCCGCGCCGGTGCCCAGGAGCACGGCCCGCGGTCGCACCGCATCGGGCAGCGAAGCGCAGGCCATGGCGATGACGATCGCGTTGTCGCCGCTCAACAACAGATCGATCAGGCAGATCTGCAGAATTGCGCTGACGGCATCGAGGTTGCTGCTGAACTCCACGCGGGAATTTCCTGGAAAACGGCGGGGTCACCGCGCGGCAAACGCTACCGGCCAGTGGGACAGGGCGGCGGCAGGTCGATGGGTGAAGCACCCAGCGCGATGGTATATCAGCAGGCGCCGGGCCTGCCGGCTACGGCTTTGCGCCAATGTTCAATAGAATTGGCGCATGACCAACGAATTTGTCCACCTGCGCCTGCATTCCGAATTCTCGGTTGTCGACGGCGTGACCCGCATCGACGCGGTCGTGAAACGGGCGGCCGCCGACGGCCAGGGCGCCTTGGCCATAACCGACAGCGCCAACCTGTTCGGAGCCATACGCTTCTATGTGGCCGCGCGCCGCGCCGGCGTCAAACCCATACTGGGCTGCGATGCCTGGATCACGAACGCGGCCGATCGCGAGCAGCCGTTCCGTCTCACCCTGCTTGCCCAGGATCGTCCGGGTTATCTCAACCTGTGCCGCCTGTTGTCCCGCGCCTGGCTGGAAAACCAGCACCATGGCCGCGCCGAGATGCTGCCCGAATGGTTCGACGGGGCCGGCCCCGAGGGTACCTGCGGCCTCATCGCCCTGTCGGCCGCTGCGGCGGGCGAAGTGGGCAGCCTGCTGCTTGCCGCCAATTCGGCAGCGGCTGGCATTGCTGCCCAGCGGCTGGCGGCGCAGTTCCCCGGACGCTTCTATGTGGAGATCCAGCGCGCCGGCCGGCCCGGCGACGACGCCTGCACGCGCGCGTCCATTGCGCTGGCGGCCCGGCTGGGTTTGCCGCTGGTGGCCACCCATCCGGTGCAGTTTCTCGACCCGGATGATTTTCGCGCGCACGAGGCGCGCGTCTGCATCGCCGAGGGCCGCACCCTGTCCGACCCGCGCCGCCCCCGTCACTTCACGCAAGAACAGTATTTCAAGTCGGCGGCCCAGATGGCCGAGCTCTTTGCCGATGTCCCGGTGGCCCTGCGTAACGCGGTAGAGATTGCGCGGCGCTGCAACCTGGAACTGGAGCTGGGCCGGCCGCGCCTGCCTGACTACCCCACGCCGGCCGGCACCACGCTCGACGCGCACTGCCGGGAACTGGCCGGCGCAGGACTGGAGCGGCGCCTAATGGCGCTGTTTGCCGACCCGGCCCTGCGGGAAGAGCGCCGGCCCAGGTACCTGGCGCGCCTGGATACGGAACTCACCACCATCGCCAAGATGGGCTTTTCCGGCTACTTCCTCATCGTTGCGGATTTCATCAACTGGGCCAAGGGCAATGGCGTGCCCGTAGGCCCGGGGCGCGGCTCGGGCGCGGGCTCGCTGGTGGCCTACGCCCTGGGCATTACCGACCTGGACCCCATCCGCTACGACCTGCTGTTCGAGCGCTTTCTCAATCCCGAGCGGGTTTCCATGCCCGACTTCGATATCGACTTTTGCCAGGACGGCCGCGACCGGGTCATCGACTACGTCAAGAAGAAGTACGGCGCGCAGGCGGTTTCGCAGATTGCCACTTTTGGCACGCTGGGCGCCAAGGCCGTGGTGCGCGATGCCGGCCGGGTACTCGACCTGCCGTATTCCAAGTGCGACATGCTCTCCAAGCTGATCCCGCACAACCCCGCCGATCCCTGGACACTGGATCGCGCGCTCGAGGAAGAGCCGGCCTTTGCCAGTGCGGTCAACAGTGACGAAGAGGCCAGTGCCCTCATTGCGCTGGCCCGCCCGCTCGAGGGCCTGGTGCGCAATGTTGGCATGCATGCGGGTGGCGTGCTCATCGCGCCGGGGCGCCTCACGGATTTTTGCCCGCTCTACTGCGCCCAGGGCACGGACGCGGTGATCAGCCAGTTCGACAAGGACGATGTTGAGTCCGTCGGGCTGGTCAAGTTCGACTTTCTCGGCCTCACCACGCTGACCATCCTCGACCTCGCCTTCCGCTATATCCGGCTGCTCGAGCCCGACAACTCGCTCACCCTCGAGGCCATACCGCTGGACGATGCGGCCACGTTCGCGCTGTTTCGCCAGGCCAACACCACGGCGGTGTTCCAGTTTGAATCACGCGGCATGCGCGATCTGCTCAAGCGCGCGCGGCCGGACCGCTTCGACGACCTCATCGCCCTGGTATCGCTGTTTCGTCCCGGGCCCATGGAACTGATTCCGGAGTTTTGCGACCGCAAGCACGGCAAGCGGGCGCATTACCTCGATGCGCGCCTCGAACCCATCCTGGGTCCCACGTACGGGATCATGGTCTACCAGGAGCAGGTCATGCAGATCGCGCAGGTGATCGGCGGCTACTCGCTGGGCGCCGCCGACCTGCTGCGCCGGGCGATGGGCAAGAAAAAGCCCGAGGAAATGGCCAAGCAGCGCTCCATCTTCGTGGAAGGGGCGGCCGGCAAATCGGTGCCCGAAAAATCGGCGACCGAGCTGTTCGACCAGATGGAGAAATTCGCCGGCTACGGTTTCAACAAGTCGCACGCCGCCGCCTATGCCCTGGTGGCCTACCAAACCGCCTACTGCAAGGTGCATTACCCGGCGGCGTTCGCCGCGGCCAACCTTTCGGTGGTGATGGACGTCACCGAGAAGGTCCAGGACCTGGTGGCCGATGGCCGCAACAGCGGCCTCGCCCTCCTCGCGCCGGACATCAACGTGGGCGTGTACCGCTTCGTGCCTGTCGATGGGGTAACGGTCCAGTACGGCCTGGGCGCGATAAAGGGCACGGGTGCCGCCGCCATCGAATCCATCCTCGAGGCGCGCCGCGCGGGGCCCTTCCTGGGGTTGGCCGATTTTTGCGCGCGCATCGACAAGCAGCGGGTCAATCGACGCGTCATCGAAGCCTTGATCCGCGCCGGTGCCTTCGATCGACTGGAGCCCGATCGCGCGCGCCTGGTCGCCGCACTGGGCCGAACGCTGGAAGATGCGGAACGTGCGCAGGCCCACGTGGACCAGGGAAATCTTTTTGCCGGTGGTGGCGTGGTCATGCCGGTCCTGCCCGACGTACCGTATACGCCGTGGAGCGAGCGCGACCGGCTGGCCAATGAGCGCATCGCCTTGGGATTTTGCTTCAGCGGCCACCTCTTCACCGAAGCAGCTGCCGAGGCGCGCCGCATCGCGCCTACCCGCCTGGCCGACCTCAAGCAGGCGCGCGAATCCGTGCGTGTCGCCGGCATCGTCGTGTCCGTGCGCTCGCAAAATACCCGGCGCGGCCGCATGTGCGCGGTGCTGATCGACGATGCCTCGGCGCAACTTGAGGTAGCGGTGTTCGCCGAACTGTTCGATCGCCGGCGCGCCATCCTCAAGGAGGATCAACTGGTCTTCGTGACCGGACGCGCGCGCTTCGACGAGTTCTCGCAGCGCCTCGCCCTCACCGCCGACGACGTCGTCGATCTGGCCGAGGCGCGCGCCCAGTCGCAGGCGGCGCTGGCCATCCAGGTTCGCGATGGCACCGATCGAGCCAGCCTCACCGAGGTGCTGTCGGCCTATCGCGCGCCGCCGGTGGCGTTGGAACCGGGCGCCGATCCGGACTCGCCGCGGCAGCCCGGCGCAGCTGGCTGCCGAGTCATCATGCGCTAC
>CAIQGU010000010.1 GCA_903871435.1 uncultured Burkholderiales bacterium
ATCAAACGTTGCTCGAGGCGGCACTGGCGGCCGGCGTCACCTTGCCGCATGCGTGCCGGGACGGCGCTTGCGGAACCTGCAAGGGACGGGTGATCGACGGCCGGATCGAACAGGGACCGCATGCCGAATCGGCGCTGGGCGCCGAAGAGGCTGCCCGCGGCTATGCGCTGTTGTGCTGCGCGCATGCGCGCAGCGACCTGGTGCTGGAGGTGCGCGTCCCCTCGGCCTTGGAGGGCATCGTCGCCCGGCGCCTGCCGGCGCGCATCGAGCGCATCGAGCGGCCGGCGCCGGATGTGGCAATACTGGCGCTCAAGCTGGCGGCGGGTGAGCAGCTGCTGTTTCGCGCCGGCCAGTACGTGGATTTCCTGCTTGCCAGCGGCGAGCGGCGCAGCTACTCGATTGCCTCGCCCCCCGGCGCCTCGGGCCCGCTCGAGTTCCACATCCGCCACCAGCCCGGTGGCCTTTTCACCGACACGCTCTTTGGCTGCGCCAGCCCCGCGGTCGTCGAGCGCTCCATCGTGCGCATCGAAGGGCCGTTGGGAAACTTTCATCTGCGCGAGGACGATGATGCACCCATCGTCCTGGTGGCTGGCGGCACCGGCTTTGCGCCCCTGAAAGGCATTGCCGAAACGATCTTCGCCAAGGGCCTCAATATCGACGGCAGTGCGCCGGGCCGGCGCGGCAGGTCCGTGGTGCTGTACTGGGGCGCGCGCAGTCGGGCCGATCTTTATCTCGATGCGCTCCCGCGCCGCTGGGCAGTCGAACACGCCAATTTTCGTTACGTCCCCGTGCTCTCCGCACCGGGACCGCAGGATGCCGCTGCCACGGATGCTGTGAACGGCCGCACCGGCTTCGTGCATCACGCGGTAATGGAGGACCTGCCCGATCTGTCCGCGCATCGGGTGTATGCCTGCGGCGTGCCCGCCATGGTGGAGGCGGCGCGCCGTGATTTCACGACGCAATGCGGACTGCGCGTGGAGAACTTTCACGCCGATGCTTTCGTGTCGCGTGCCGACCTGGCGGCCGTGCGCTCCTGATCTTTCGTGTTGCGCTGCAGTAGGCCATTCCTGCAACGCTCCACCCACGTTAGTGTTGCGAGCGCCGTCCACGTGGTGTCAGAATGCGCAGGCTAAGCCATAAGAACATGCATGCCGCTCCGGAACCCGCCGCGAGCGCAAACGCAAGGAGAAGCACATGCGTAAAGGTAGAACCCTGGGTAAAACCCTGGGGATTGCAGCCCTTGGCGCCGCACTGCTGGCCGCCTGTAACGACGGTGGCGGTGGTACCAGCGCCAACAACTCGACGGCCGAGGGCAGCCTCGTCTACAACCCGCCCTTCCGGATCGCGTCACTGACGGCAGCGGCGCTCACTTCTCAGCTGAGCGCGTCGGTCTCGGGCCAGCAGCTGTTGAGCCTGGCGGGTGCTCCCAAGTGCGGGGTCGATTTCCACCTCATCGAGTACACCACTGTGGGCGGGGCTGGCGAGGCCACGACTGCATCGGGCGCGCTCATGGTGCCGACGGGCGGCACGGGTTGCAGCGGCAAGCGGCCCATGGTCGAGTATGCACACGGCACGGCCACCACGTCCGGGTACAACATCGCGGATATCACCGCCACCACGAACGAAGCCTGGAACGAGTCGGTGCTGATCGCCGCCATGTACGCGGCGCAGGGCTTCATCGTCGTGGCGCCCAACTACGTGGGCTACGACCAGGCCGATGTGGCCACGCTCAACTACCACCCCTACCTCAACGCCACGCAGAACGCGCACGACATGATGGACGCGTTGGCGGCGGCGCGTTCGGCCCTGTCGGGCGGCCTTGCCGGCGCATCGGACAATGGCCAGCTGTTGCTCACGGGGTACTCCGAGGGCGGATACGTCGCCATGGCAACGCATAAGGCCATGCAGGC
>CAIQGU010000011.1 GCA_903871435.1 uncultured Burkholderiales bacterium
AATTTCTCGATGCCGCGCTGCGTATCCATCTCGCGCGGCGCCAGCTGCGCCCGCGCCGCCGACTGCTGGGCGCGCAACCCGGTGACCCAGGCCCGTTTGCCGGCCAGGCCGCGCGCCAGCGGCTCGAGCTTGCGCACGGCGCAGCAGGCCTTGCGGTTTTCCACGGAGTCGCGAAATCCATTGATGCCATTGCGCGCCACGAGTTCCTGCACGGCGTCTGCGTCCGGGAACAGCGTCTCGACGCAGCGCCCGTAGCGCTCCTCGACCACGCGCATCAGGTCGTAGGTTTCCTCGGGCAGGCGGCCGGTGTCCAGCGTGAACATCGTGATCGGCAGATGGTGCCGGGCGATGAGGTCGAGCACCACCATGTCTTCGGCGCCAAAGCTCGTGGAAAAAACCGCCGGGCTTTGCCCGGCAGCCGCCTGCAGCAGCGCTGTGGCGCTGCGCACGTGCGCCAGCGCCTGCACGCCTGCGGCCGCGTCGCTGTCGCCGGCAGCCGGGTGGGAGAGGGTAGCCCGTTGCGTCATGATGCCTGCGCCCGCGCGTAAGCCGGCAGCGGCTGGTCCACCGAGCCCTGGTAGGAATCGGAAAAAGGCGTGAAGGCCCGCAGCGCTGCCTGCGGGTCGCGGCCGGGGCTGAGCGCGAAGCTGTCGAAGCCCACGCGGCGCATGGCAAAGAGCTGGTCCTGGAGCACTTCGCCCAGGGCACGCAGCTCGCCGGTCCAGCCATGGCGCAGCCGCAGCAGTACGGCGGTGGAATAGCCGCGGCCATCGGTGAACTTGGGAAACTGCACGCCGATGAGCGCGATGTGCGCAAAAAACGGCACGGCGTTGGCCGGGTCGTCATCGGGCGCGAGCACGAGTCCCAGCGGCCGGCCCGGGCCGCCGGCACGCACCAGGTCCGCATGGGCGCGGGCGAGGGCCAGGGGCAGCAGGAGGCCGCCACTGCCAGAGCCGCCGTCGTCCCAGCCCGCGGTGCCGTCGATGACACGCCAATCGTCGGGAACGACGCGCGGAACGCCCTCCACGATGCGGATGATGTGCGGAACGTCAGACATTCTCGGTCTCCCGGGCCGCATCCTGGGCGGGGTACGCGGCTGCCTTGAACGGCCCAACGCCTACCCGTGTGAGCGTTTCGATGAAGCGCTCTTCGGGATCGCGCAGCGCGACGTAGGTATCGAGTATGGCCTCGACGATATCGGGGATCTGTTCCGCTGCAAACGCCTTGCCGATCACGCCGCCGATGGCGGTCTGATCCGGGTCCGGCCCCACCACGCCGCCCAGTGTCACCTGGTAGAACTCCGCGCCCTGCTTGTCCACGCCCAGGATCCCGATATTGCCCACATGGTGATGACCGCAGGAATTGATGCAGCCCGATATGTTGAGCGTGATGTCGCCCAGGTCATGCTGGTAGTCGAGGTCGTCGAAGCGGTCCTGGAGTGCCTGGGCAATTGGTATGGACTTGGCATTGGCCAGCGAGCAGAAATCGCCGCCCGGGCAGCAGATCATGTCGGTGATCAGGCCGATATTGGGTGTCGCCAGCCCGTGTTCGCGTGCCGCATTCCACAGCGCGAAGAGCTCGCTCTGGGCCACGTCGGCCAGCACGATGTTCTGCTCGTGCGTGACGCGCAGCTCGCCAAAGCTGTAGCGGTCGGCCAGGTCGGCCAGCGCGTCCATCACGTTGGCGTCGGCGTCACCGGGGGCGATGCCGCTGCGCTTGAGGGACAGCGTGACCGCGGCATAGCCGGGTACGCGGTGCGGGCGCACGGACCGGCCCAGCCAGCGGGCGAACCCCGGGTGTGCCGCCTTCTGCACATCGAGTTGTGCCGCGCCCGCCTGCAGCGCGGCTGCGTCCAGATCCACGTAATCCGGCGGGGCAAAGCCCGCGGCAATGCGGGCAAGTTCCGCTTCGGTTGCGGTACCCGGGCCGTTTTCCAGGAAGGCGAACTCGGCATCGACCTCGCGTGCGAAGGCTTCCGCGCCCAGGGCCCGCACCAGGAGCTTGATGCGCGCCTTGTACATATTGTCGCGCCGTCCGTAGCGGTTGTAGACCCGCAGCAGGGCCTCGGTGTACGTCGGCATATGCCGCCAGGGCAGGCCGCGGCGCACGATTTCGCCCACCAGCGGCGTGCGGCCCATGCCACCGCCCGCCAGCACGTCGGCCACCACGGCGCCGTCGGCGTCGCGCCGCAGGTAAAAGCCCAGGTCGTGCAGCGCGGTGGCGGCTCGGTCCTCGGTGGCCGATGCATTGAAGGCGATCTTGAACTTGCGCGGCAGGAACGAAAACTCGGGGTGGAAGGTGCTCCACTGGCGCATGAGCTCGCAATACGGCCGCGGGTCCACGGCTTCGTCGGGCGCCACGCCGGCGTACGCATCGCTGGTGATGTTGCGGACGCAGTTGCCGGAGGTCTGGATGGCGTGCATCTGCACCTGCGCCAGCGCCGCGAGCACGTCGGGCGATTCCTCGAGCTTGATCCAGTTGAACTGGATGTTCTGGCGGGTGCTGAAGTGGCCATAGCCGCGGTCGAAGGCGCGCGCGATGTGCGCCAGCCTGCGCATCTGGAAGCCCGCCAGCAGGCCGTAAGGAATGGCCACGCGCAGCATGGGCGCATGGCGCTGGATATAGAGGCCGTTTTGCAGCCGCAGCGGCCGCAGCTCGTCGTCGCTCAGGGCGCCGCTTTGCCAGCGGGCCACCTGGTCGCGGAATTGCGCGACACGCTCGTTGACCATGCGCTGGTCGAATTCGTTATAGC
>CAIQGU010000012.1 GCA_903871435.1 uncultured Burkholderiales bacterium
CAGCCGGTCGGTATGCTCGCGCAGCCGGAAAATGGCGGTGCCATCGACGGTGTTGTAGGCGCGCAGACCTTCGAATACCGACAGACCGTAGTGCAGCGAATGCGTGAGCACGTGCGTATTGGCTTCGCGCCACGGCACCAGCTTGCCGTCGTACCAGATCCAGCCATCGCGATCGGCCATGCTCATCGCCCACTCCCCAACGCCATCGGAAAAACGCGATTCTATCGCGGACCGCGTCCGGGCCGCGGCGCTGCGGCATGGCTCGCCGGTGCCAGCGGCTCGGCCGTGCCAAAAACCGCCCGCCACAGGCCCAGCACCGCGGCAATTTCCGCCTCGACGAGAGCAAAGTCGACGCGCGCGCGCTCCGCGCCATTGAGCCGCAAGGCATGCTGCAACTGGCGGAAGCGGCGGTAGGCGGCACCCACTGTCGCGGCGGCGGCCGGTTCGAGCAGACCCAGTTCCGCGGCGATGGCCAGCAGGCCGATGTTGCCGCGATTGGCCAGCAAGGGAGCATGCCGATGCGCATGCGCCAGCACCAGGTACTGCACGATGAACTCCACGTCGACCATGCCGCCGCGGTCATGCTTGATGTCAAAGCGGGCGCTGCGGTTCGGATGGCCTTCGAGCATGCGCCGGCGCATCGCCACGACCTCCGCGCCAAGCGCCAGCGGATCGCGCGGCTGCGACAACACGCGGGCCCGCACGCGCTCGACGCGCTCGCATAGCGCCGCATCACCGGCACAGCCACGGGCACGGGTCAGCGCCTGGTGCTCCCACACCCAGGCGCCGCGACCGTCGACGTTGCTCTCGTAGCGATCGAACGCTTCGATGGGCGTGACCAGCAGGCCCGCATTACCGTTGGGACGCAGCCGCAGGTCGATTTCGAAGAGTGAACCGCTGGAAGTGACCGCGGTCAGCCACGACATCATCCGGCGAACCAGGTGCGTGGCCGCTGCCGCATCGCGGTCGGCCTGCTGCGGATCACGGCTTTCGTCAAAGACAAAGGTCAGGTCCAGGTCCGAGACGTAGCCCAGCTCGCGTCCCCCCAGCTTGCCGTAGGCAATGATGGCCAGGCGCGGCGCGGGCGTGCCGGGGGACTCGCGTACCGCGTCCATGCTGCGCCACGCCGCGCGCATCACCAGCGTCAACACGCCATCGGCCAGGGCCGAGAGATGATCGCCCAGGCGCTCCACGCGCACATCCCCGGCCAGATCGGCCAGCAGCAGGCGAAACACCTGGGCATGATGCGCGTCGCGCAGGATGTTCATCTGCCGTTCCACATCACCCACCGCCTGCAGCAGCTGCTCGTCGACTTCGGCGATCCAGGGCGCCCAGTACGGCTCCGCGGAGCCGGGCACGGCATCGGGTTCATCGGCCATGCGGTCATCGGCAAAGCGCTGGGCCCGCAGATCGATGAGTTCGTCGAGCAGGATGGGATGTTGCAGCAGGTATTGGCTGGCCCAACCGCCGCTCGCGAGCAGGCCGATGACGCGTTCGTGCGCATGCGGATATTCGGCCAGCAACGACAGGTAAGTGCTGCGGCGGCCGATCACCTCGATCAGCCGGAGCCAGCGCAGCAGGATCTCATCGGCGCCCGCGCCGCCCTGCCCGGCCAGTTCCGGCGCCAGGCCGCGGATGATCCGCACGGCGTCCGCTGCCAGTTGTTCCAGCGAGGCGCGCGCACCGGCCGACATCGCAGTGACCCGCGGCGACGCCATCAGCTGCCGCAGCCGCTCGGCGCTGCCCTCGGCGTCGGCAAATCCGGCAAGCGCGAGCGCAGCCGAGCTATACGGCGTGGCACCGCCGGCGCCGGTGTCTTCGGGTGGGCCCGCACTCGCGGATCCGCCTGCAGCGGCGCGGGGGTCGGCCGGGAACATGCTGTCGAAGAGGCGCACGACGTCGGCGCTGGCCGTCCGGTAGGCCTCGAGCAGCTGCGCCGCCGAATCCATGCCCAGCAGAGTGGCTATAGCGGCGCGCTCGATCTCGCCCGGGGGGATGAGGTGGGTCTGCGCGTCGTCGCGATACTGCAGGGCGTGCTCGAGGCGGCGCAAAAAGCGGTAATGGTCGATGAGCCGTTGCGCGTCCGAAGCGGGCAGCAGATTCAGGTCGGCCAGCGTATGCAAGGTTGCGACCGTGCCGCGCTCGCGCAGGCGGCGTTCGCGGCCGCCGCGCATGATGGAAAACGTCTGCGCCAGGAATTCAATCTCGCGGATACCGCCGCGCCCTATCTTGACATCAAGATCGCGTTCCGGGCGACCCAGCGCCCGCCGGCGCGATTCACTGCGGATGCGCGCGTGCAGATCGCGAATGGCGCCGATGGCGCTGAAGTCGAAATACTTGCGATAGATGAAGGGTTGGACGACCGTGCCGAGCAGCTCCATCTGGCGCTCGAAGGCGGCGGCATCAGCCAGCACCGGCGCCGATATGACGCGCGCCTTGGCCCAGGCGAAACGCTCCCACTCGCGCCCCTCGCGCACGAGGTACTCCTCGAGCATGGCGATCGACACCACGAGGGGACCGGCGTCGCCGTGCGGGCGCAAGCGCATGTCGATCCGGAAGACGAAGCCGTCGGCGTCGGGCTCGCCCAGCGCGGCAATCAGGCGCCGGCCCAGGCGATCAAAAAATTCCTGACCACCCGTGCCGGCGTCATGCGGCGCGGCGGCCGAGGGTAAGCCCTGCGCGGACCCTGCGTCACGCCGGCACGCCACGACATCGCCGTAGACAAAAATGAGGTCCAGGTCGGAGGACACGTTCAGTTCGCCGCTACCGGCCTTGCCCATGGCCAGTACCAGGAGATCCTGGGGAACACCCGCGGCGTCCACCGGGCAACCGTAGCGATCGACGAGTTCGGGAACAATGGCCGCCAGCAGCCGCTGCACGGCCAGTTCCGCGAACGCGGTCATGGCGCCCGTAACCTCCCCCAGCGGCGCAATTCCGGCGCAGTCGCGCACCATCAGGCCACACAGCAGTTCCCGGCGGACCCGCCGCAAGGCTCGGCCCACGCTTTCGGCGGCGCCGGCGGCAGCACCGCCCGCGATCAGGCACTGCAGTTCACGGTCGAATGCGCCCGCCAGCCGCGCTGCCGTCCAGGGGTTCGCACCCCATGCCGCGAGGCGGGCCCGGGCGGCCAGCGCCGGCGCAGCGGTGTCCAAGCCGTGAGCATGCAAGACCCGTTGCAAATAGTTACTCGCCTGCATGGCGCGGCGGCAACCGTCGTCCAGACGGGAGGTCATATCAGCAGAGTGGTCGGCCGTCATGGCTAGGCCCTTTTTGGCAGGGTGATGGTGCGGGTGATGATGCCGGTGAGCAAAATTGCCCCAACGCCCGCAGGGTCCAGGCCTGTGTTAGCGTCGCAGACCCGTTGCGGTCTGCCGAGTGGTCTGCCCCGGATCTGCCCCGAGGTCTACCCAGAGGTCTATTCTGCACGTGGCAACCCGCAATCGAGACAATGGCACCACCCAGTACGCCCGACAATCCACCGCCGCCAGGTCCTCCGCTCCCCCGTGAGCCCGGGGTGATGGCCGCCGTCGAGGCAACCCAGGGATCGGCAAACAAGGCCGTGCAGGCGGCCGAGCACCTGGTGGAACGGGCGGTCGTGGCGGCGGAACGCTCGCTGGGCCAGCGTATCGGCCTGCGCGGACTGCGCATCGTGCTTGCCGGCCTGCGCACCCTCTGGGTACTCGGGGTCATCGCCTACTTTGTTTTCGGCATCGCGGTGCTGGTAACGCGGTACTACCTGCTGCCCAACATCGGCGACTGGCGGCCCCGCATCGAGGCGGCGGCCACGACTGCCCTCAAGGCACCGGTGAATATAGGACATATCGAAGCCGACTGGCAGCGGCTGCAACCACGGCTGCTGCTGCGCGACGTGGTGCTGCAGGATCCGGCCGGCGGCAACGCGCTGACCCTGCCCCAGGTAGAGGTGGTCCTGTCCTGGACGACACTCATCGCCCTGGAGCCGCGGATGCAGTCGCTGACGGTGCTCTCGCCAGAGCTCGAGGTGCACCGCATGGCCGACCGGCGCTGGAAGGTCGCCGGCATCATCATCGACCCGCAGGCACCGGCAACCGACAGCTCGCTGGCCGACTGGGTGCTGGCCCAGAGCTACATCAGCATCCGCGACGCCCGCGTGCGTGTGATTGATTCTGTTGTTACCGCGGGCGCGCCCGCGGTAACAACAGAATCACCCTCCGAAGCGGCCGGCCCTCCGGCCGCGAAGGAGGACGTTGTGGACACGACGCCAGGTGCTCCTGCCGCAATCATGGGCGCTTCGCCCACAAGCCAAGACAAAACCTACGAACTGACCAACGTCAACCTCGTACTCTCGCACGGCCTGCGGGCACATCACCTGGCGCTGCAGTTGCGGCCGCCCGCCGAGCTGGCAGGCCCCATCGACGTGCGCGCGGAATTCACCCAGCCCTGGGACCAGCCGGCAACCCGCTACTCCTCATGGAGCGGC
>CAIQGU010000013.1 GCA_903871435.1 uncultured Burkholderiales bacterium
GGTCATGCCGGCGAGCTTGCCGTACATGCGGAAGTAGTTCTGAAAGGTTATGGACGCCAGCGTCTGGTTTTCCTGTTGGATGGCCACGCCTTCCTTGGCCTCGACCGCCTGGTGCAGACCCTCGGACCAGCGCCGCCCGGGCATGAGGCGGCCGGTGAATTCGTCCACGATGATGACCTGGCCGTTCTGTACGACATACTGCTGGTCGCGCAGAAACAGGTGGTGCGCGCGCAAGGCGGCGTTCAGGTGGTGCATCAGGATGATGTTGTGCGGGGCGTACAGGCTCTCGCCTTCGGCCAGCAGCCCGCGGCGCGTGAGGATCTCCTCGATCTTTTCGTGGCCGAGCTCCGACACATGGATCTGGTTCTGTTTTTCGTCGACCCAGAAATCCCCGGCGCCTTCTTCCTCCTTTTGCGGCGTGAGCAGCGAAGGGATTTCGTTGACGCGCTGATACATCTCCGTGTTGTCTTCTGCCGGGCCGGAGATGATGAGCGGCGTGCGCGCCTCGTCGATGAGGATGGAGTCCACTTCGTCGACGATGGCGTAGTAGAGACCGCGCTGGCGGCGATCCTCCACCCGGTATTCCATGTTGTCGCGCAGGTAGTCAAAGCCGAATTCGTTATTGGTGCCGTACGTGATGTCGGCGGCATAGGCGGCGAGCTTGTCGGCCGTCGGCTGCTGCGTCAGGATCACGCCCACGCTCATGCCCATGAATCGGTAGAGGCGTCCCATCCACTCCGCGTCGCGGCTGGCCAGGTAGTCATTCACCGTGACGAGGTGCACGCCTTTGCCGGGCAGGGCGTTGAGGTAGACCGGCAGGGTGGCGGTGAGGGTCTTGCCCTCGCCCGTGCGCATTTCGGCGATCTTGCCGCTATGGAGCACCATGCCGCCCACGAGCTGCATGTCGAAGTGGCGCATGCCGAGCACGCGCTTGGAGGCTTCGCGGATCGCGGCAAAAGCTTCCGGCAGGAGCTGATCGACCGTTTCGCCGGCGGCAAGCCGGGCGCGGAAGGCGGGAGTCAGGCCGGACAACTGTTCGTCGGACAGCGCCGCCATGGAGGGTTCCAGGGCGTTGATGCGCGCGACGGCCTGCTCGTAGGTCTTGAGCAGGCGCTGGTTGCGGCTTCCAAATATTCGGGTAAGCAGAGCCGGAAACATCGGGGCGGGGAGTCGTCTAGACAGGAACGGTCGGCGGGCGCGCCGGGAGCGCACCGTTCGGAGCCAACCCTTGCGCGGAATTAATCAGGCCGCCACGGCGGCCAATCCTGCAAATTATAGATGGCTTTTGGCGCCGCTCTATTTAAGGAATATGGCAGCCGGTGACGACGGCGGCACGCGAGCCGGCCCTGGGGCCCGGCCGGCACGCCGCGTTAGAGATGGGCGGGTTCCGCTGGCGCGGCCGTGTGGGCGGCCGGGACGGAGTCGCTCACGACCTGCGGATGTTGACCCGGCGTCGCCGTGGCCGCGGCTGGCGCGTTGGGGTGCAGGGAGGCCAGGTACTTGGCCGGGTTTTGCGGTGCGCCGTTGACGTGCACCTCGAAGTGCAGGTGAGGTCCGGTGGATCGGCCAGTGGTGCCAACTTCCGCGATTTTCTGGCCCTTGCGCACGAAATCGCCCAGTTTCACCATCATCCGGCTGGTATGGGCGTACATGGTCGACAGTCCCTTGCCGTGGTCGATTTCGATCATATTGCCGAAATCCGGGTGCATTTCGGCGCTCACCACGACTCCGCCGGCGGCGGCAAATATGGGGGTGCCCACCGGGGCCGCGAAATCTTCGCCGGTATGCATCGACATCTGCCCGGTGATGGGGTCATTGCGCATCCCATACCCGGAACCGACGAAGCCGGCGCTCAGCGGGGTGCCGTGCGGCAACAGCGCATCGCGTGCTTCGGTGGCCGCCAGCTCGGACTCGACGACATTCATGAAATCGGCGCGCTGCTCGACGCTCTGCCCCACCTTGGCGAGCTGGTCCTGCAGTTCACGCATCGACAGCGCGTGCGCGTCGGCGGAAAGGGGGCCGCCGCGACCCGGTACGTCATGGAAATTGAATTCTTCCGGGCGAATCCCGGCTAGCTTGGACACGCGTTCGCCCAGGGCGTCGAGCCGCAGCAGCCGCGCCTGAATATCGCCCAGCATCTTGGCCATGGCCGATACGTTGTTCTGGACGTACTGCTCGTTGCGTTCGAATTGGGCGCGCATGACGGAGGAAACCACGCTTTGAACGACCGGAACATCGCCCTCGGCGGCCAGACGGAACACCAGGGCAAACATGCCGGCGGCTACGGTAACGATCAGGGCGCTGAGCCCCAGGGCAAACATGGCCATACGCAAGCGCGTAACGGTCAGGGTGCGGGCTCGGGCAAGACGCCGGTCGACAAATATGATTTGCAACGCAACCTCCAGGCAATGCTGCGGCGCTATTGAATCAGCGCTCGGCTACTATCTATCGACACCTACCCCCGGGCAGTTAAGTACCGCCCCGGCACACATTCGGATGAACCATAACGCCCGTCGAATCGACCGGATTCTCTCCGACGCCCCCCTGGCAGCGACCCTGCTCGCCCGCCTTGCGGCAGCGCGCGAAGCCGCCGGGGTAATCGCTCCCATCTGCGCGGAAGTCGCCCCCGATTTCGACCCTACCCGGCCTGGTGCCTGTGATCTGCGCGATCACGTGCTGCGAATCTGGCTGCGCTCCAGCGCACATTCCACCAAATTGCGCCAGGCGATTCCCCGGATGACAGCCCGGCTACAGGGTCACGGACTCAAAGTTAACGAAATCAAGGTCGGTGTACAACTTGGCAGGGTACGCGAAAAAGTTATGACCGATTGGGAAGGAAAACCCGGCGGGAGCCCGCCAATCCCGGGGAAGATAAATCGCACGGCAAAGGACTATCTTCTGCCTATTGCGTTTTCAGAGAAGTTAGCACTCACATTGCCTGACTCTGACCTGCGCAGGGCAGCCGTGCGGCTGGGGTTATCGCTACAAACGCGGCTCGCAGGAATACGCGATTCAAATCAATCGTTTTACGATCAGAACGGCGAAAAAAAAGACGCCCGCGGCCAGCCCGCCGGCAAAAAGCCGCCACGCCCATGACAGGTAGCGCTGGCGGCCGCTGATGAAGTAGGCCCCGACACAGGCGGCGATCACAGCACCCAGAGCGAACAGCAGCACGCGGAACATCAGCGACTCCCCGGGCGCAAGCCCGGGCTCGTTTGGGCGAGGACTAGCGGTTGCGGGTGCGGAAGCACTCAGGTCGTCGCCAGGCTCTGGAACGCTTGCGGGATCGATTCGTCGGTCTCGAAGCTCACGAGCTCATGGGCGGTGGCGTCAGCCAGCAGCGCGCGCAGCAGCTTGTTATTGAGCGCATGGCCGGAGCGGTGCGCCCGGTAGGCGGCGACCAACGGCCGGCCCAGGAGGTAAAGATCACCCATGGCGTCAAGGATCTTGTGCTTGGCGAATTCGTCACCGCTGCGCAGACCGTCGGTGTTGAGCACGCGGTATTCGTCCATGACGATGGCGTTCTCAAAACTGCCGCCCAGCGCCAGCCCGACCGCGCGTAGCGCTTCCAC
>CAIQGU010000014.1 GCA_903871435.1 uncultured Burkholderiales bacterium
TGAAGGCGCGGGCCGCCGCGTGCTCGTGGAGTTCGTGTCGGCCAACCCCACCGGCCCCCTGCACGTAGGCCATGCCCGCCAGGCAGCGCTGGGCGACACGCTCGCCAACATCCTGGCTGTACGTGGCTGGGATGTGGTGCGGGAGTTCTACTACAACGATGCTGGCGTGCAGATTGACCAGCTCACCACATCGGTTCAGGCGCGCGCGCGGCAATTGCAGGGACGCGAGATCGACCTGGAACAGGTCGGCTACCAGGGCGATTACATCGTCGAGGTGGCCCGCGAGTTCCTGGCGGGCACCACGGTGCGCGCGCGTGACGGCGCGGAAGTGACGGCGACGGGTAATCCCGACGACGCCGAGGCGGTGCGCCGTTACGCGGTGGCTGCGCTGCGCCACCAGCAGGACCTGGATCTGGACGCCATAGGCGTGCATTTCGACAATTTCTATCTCGAATCATCGCTCTACAGCGATGGGCGTGTGAGCGCCGCCGTGCAGGCACTGCAGCGCTCGGGCCTCACCTTCGAGTCCGAAGGCGCGCTGTGGCTCAAGACCACAGCGGCACCGGCCGGAGCGCCGGGTGAGATCCCCGACGACAAGGACCGCGTGGTGCGCAAGTCCGATGGCACGTATACGTACTTCGTGCCCGATATCGCCTATCACCTCGCCAAGTTCGAGCGTGGATTCGAACGCGCGATCAACGTCCAGGGTTCCGACCACCATGGCACCGTGGCGCGCGTGCGGGCCGGGCTGCGCATTCTGGGACTGTCGCTGGGCGTGGTCATACCCCCTACCTTCCCGGAGTACCTGCTGCACAAGATGGTGCGGGTGATGCGGGGCGGCGAAGAGGTCAAGATGTCCAAGCGCGCCGGCACGTCGGTGGCGCTGCGCGACCTGATCGACTGGGCCGGCCGCGATGCCACGCGTTTTTTCCTGGTTTCACGCAAATTCGACTCGGAATTCACGTTCGATATCGACCTCGCGCTGTCGCACTCCGAAGACAATCCGGTGTACTACGTGCAGTACGCGCATGCGCGGATTTGCTCTGTACTGGCGCAGGCCGCGGGCACTGGCGGCGTGGTGCTCGACGAAACCGCCGCGCAGACCCTGCCGGTCACCGCGCTGGTTGCGCCGCGCGAGCTGGCCCTGATGGCGCGGCTGGCCGAGTACCCCGACGCATTGCGGCAGGCCGGCGAAGAACTCGCCCCGCACCAGTTGGCCTTCTACCTCAAAGAGCTGGCTGCCGACCTGCATGCGTTCTACAACGCCGAGCGCATCCTGGTCGACGACCCCGGCTTGCGCGCAGCGCGCCTGGCGCTGCTGCTGGCCACGCGTCAGGTATTGCGCAACGGTCTGGCGCTGCTGGGCGTGGCCGCGCCCGAGCGCATGTAGGGCAAAATGCCGGACATCAGCCCAGGTGGCAGCTCCGATCGCGATGATCGACCGACGATGAACGCACGACGCCCTACGATCAGCATCTTCGGTTTCCTCGGCGGGCTGATATTCGGCCTGGCGCTGGCCGTTGCCATTGCCCTCTACCTCACGAATTCGCCGGTTCCGTTCATCAACAAGGTCCAGCACGCCACGGAGACCATCACGCCGGAACCGGGGGACCCCAACCGGCCGCTGTTCTCGCCGCAGATTCCCGCTGCAGCGGCTTCAGACCCCTCAGCTGCCGCCCGGCCACCCGTCGAGACCGGCGACGGTCCCAACGCCCTGCCCGGTGCCGTAGCCCCCGGCGCACTACCGCCGCCTGCACCACACGCGCCGGAGACGGCCGGCACGGCAGGAAAGGCTGCGGCTCCTACGCAGGCCGGCCCGGACGGGGGCGCCCAGATCATGCTGCAAGTAGGCGCCTTCAAGAACGCCGACGACGCCGACGTCCTGCGCGCGCGCATTGCCCTGCTGGGCCTGGACGCCAAGGTAACGGCCAACCTCGTCGACGGCGCCACGCTGTACCGGGTGCGCCTAGGGCCCTATGGCCCCCTCGACGATCTGAACGGAATACGCCACACCTTGTCTGAGAATGGCATGGAGGCGCAGCCGGTTCATGTCAAGTAGGGGCGCTACCCTTCACTACCCATTTTTTGCAAAACCCATGAGGATTGCCATGTCCAGCTCCATCCGCCGGCGCGAAATCATCATTGCCCTGGGCGCAGCACCAATCTTGGCGACCACGGCCGCCCGGGCGCAGGCGCCATCGGTCCCGCAAGCGGGCACCGATTACAACGTCATCCCCAACCCCCAGCCCACCGATGCCCCGGGAAAGATCGAGGTCCTGGACTTCTTCTGGTACGGCTGCCCGCACTGCTACGCATTCCTGCCGGACCTGGAGTCCTGGCGCAAGAAGCAGCCGGCCGATGTCGAGTACCGGCACGTTGCGGTCGACTTCGGCGACCCGGCGCGCGAAGTGCACTCGAAAATCTTCTATTCCCTGCAGGCGCTGGGCCGCGTCGACGACATGCACGTGAAGGTTTTCGATGCCTTCCACCTGAAACATATGCGTCTCAACGACCGCGACAGCGCTGCCGACTTCATGGCAGCCAACGGCATCGCCCGCGACAAATGGCTGGGGGCGTTCGATTCATTTTCTGTCGCGGGACTGGTGCGGCGCGCGCGCATCACCTGCCAGAACTACACGATCGACGGCACGCCAAGCCTCGCTGTCGATGGGCGCTACGTCACGTCGCCCTCGATTGAACACACCCATACTGCCGCCGGCGCGCTGGGCGCCATGAGCTATCTGGTTGACCGGGCGCGGCAGGAACGCGCGCACCACAAGTCGTAAGCATCGCAGGCGCCACTGCCATCCTGGGCGAAACGGGCGTCTTGAGGGCAACTGCCATCCTGCGGACGGTTGCCTCGCGGGCTGCTCCATCA
>CAIQGU010000015.1 GCA_903871435.1 uncultured Burkholderiales bacterium
CGCTTCATCTGGTCGACGATAACCCTCGAAATATGATCGTTTTCGGGCAAGCGTCCCAGGTGGCCGTGCAGGTGCTCTTCCACCTGATTCTCGGTTTCGGCCATGAACCCAAGGCTGGCGCGATCGCCGGACAGGGCGGCTGCGCAGCCGATGGCGAAAGCACCGGCATACCAGACCGGGGCGAGCAGGCTGACGCGACCGCCGAGCTCTTCAATGCGGCCCCGCGTCCAGGCCAGGTGGTCGGATTCTTCCGTTGCGGCATGGCGAAACAGGGTACGCAAATTGTCGTCGCGCGTGACGAGGCCTTGCGCCTCGTAGAGGGCCTGCGCGCAGATTTCACCAACATGGTTGACTCGCATGAGGGCCGCAGAATATGCCCGCTCGGCATCGTCGAGTAGCGGCGGGTTGGCCCGCAGGGGTGCGGCCGGGTCGGGGCGTTGCGACTGTGGCAAACCCGCCACAACCGTCATGGCAGATTGCAGTACCGCGATACAGCGATCGGCGGCGGTGGGCTTGCGGATGCTTTCCATGACGAAGGTCCCGGTTGACAGCGCACCGGCCGGCAGCGCGAGAAAAATTATTAACGAATATGCATGCTTGGCGGGCGCGTTATTGCATTGAGCAGCCTACCCAGGGCCAGTATGTTGTATTTTCCCGACAACGTAAGCCCGTTGTAATCTTACGCCCCTAGGCTTTGTGATAACCACAAGCGCCTCAGCTGTCCAGTCCAAACACCCAACCCTTGGGGAAATCTCTAAATGAAAAAGTCACTCGTAGCTCTTTCCGTATTCGGCGCCTTCGCAGGAATCGCGCACGCCGATGACACCAACGTCACCCTGTACGGCGTCATCGACGCTGGCATCGCCACCACCACCAATGTTGCCGGCACCGCCGCCGTTGCAGCAATTGCCGCCAACCCAGCCAAGTATCAGCTGGCCGTGCCCGCGGTTCCTGCTGGCCCCAGTGGCACGGTGACCGGCCTGCAGACCGGTGGCGTATCGACCTCGCGTTGGGGTCTGCGCGGCACGGAAGACCTGGGCGACGGCACGAAGGTCAAGTTCCTGCTCGAAAGCGAACTGCTGCCGACCTCCGGCGGAAACCTGGCAAGCGATGCCTCCACATCTTCGTACACTCAGTTGTTCAAGCGCGGCGCCTGGGTCGGCCTGAGCCAGGATGGCATCGGCGAAGTGCGTTTCGGCCGCCAGAACACGGCCACTTATGACTACGTCACCACCTACGACGCCCTGCCCGCTTATAACATCGGCAGCTTGACGACTAACGTGGACGGCACCAAGGCTGTCGCCGGTTCGGGCAACGTGTTCAACGCCTACACGGTCGACCGTTATGACCGTGCCGTGCAACTGCGCAGCGCTGACTACTCCGGCCTGAACCTGCGTGCCGGCTGGTCCTTCGGCAACTTCCCCGGCTCGCAAGCCCAGAACCGTATTTTCGATCTGGGCGCGTCCTACCACCTGGATGCCCTGAACCTTGCGGTGGCCTACCTGGCGGCCAACAACAACTCGGCTGCAAATACCAGCACCGCCACCACGAACATCGGCCTCTTTGCGACCTACGACTTCACCGTTGCCATCGTGAACGCCAGCTACACCAACAGCAAGGGCAAGCTGGTCGGTGGCGACAGTTTCACCACCCTCACGCTCGGCGCCCGCGTGCCGCTTTCGCCCAAGTTCACGGCCATCGGTGAATTTGCTCACGACGACAACAAGGCCACCGGTAACAAGCCGCACATCATCACGGCCGGTCTGACCTACGGTCTGTCCAAGCGCACCACGCTGTACGCGCTGTCCGCCTTCGCCTCGCAATCGGGCAACTCGAAGCTGGAAACCGCCAGCGCCTCGAAGTTCGACACGGGCAACGGCCTGGGCGTTGTTCCAGTTGCCGGCGACAACCAGACGACGGTCAGCTTCGGTATCAACCACAAGTTCTGATCGAACGGCCCGGTTGTCTGCCCGGGCACTGTCGAGCAGCAACTGCAGTATCAAGGCCCGCTGTGTTCACACAGCGGGCCTTTTGTTTTCAGCGTATCCGGGCAATCACGCAGCAAGCGCCTCCGCGCCGTAGCCCTCGCTGGCAACGGCACGTAGCAGCGCCGCCAGATCCGCGTCGCCTTCTACCCGGGCTTCCTTGCGGTCAAGGTCGACGTGCACGCTGGCCACGCCGGGGACCGCAGCCAGGGCATTGCTTACAGCCCGTGAGCAATGTCCACAGGTCATGCCGGTAATGCCGAGAAGATGGGTCTGCATGGGGATCTCCTGAGAACGGGACTGAATGCGGGGCGGGCCAGGGCCACAAATGGGCACATTACGGAGAAAATGGGCGGTCAATGCCCGGCTCTCCGACGGATTGAAACGCGCCGCCGGGGACCCGCATGCCGTATACGTGTTATAGTACTTCTCGTGGCTTGAGACCAGCGTGGTCGCTCAGTTCGACTACCTCGCCACAGTCAATTTCGACGCGCAGTTCCTTACTCGTTCGTCTGCAATCGGCTGGTCGATGAACTTCGCTTCACACAGAAGCGGCGGCAGGCCAACCCTCGAAAGTACCATTCCATGTCTTTTGCAAGCCTCGGTTTGTCCGATGAGCTCGTGCGCGCTGTCGCCGACGCCGGATACACCCAACCCACCCCCATACAAACGCAAGCCATTCCCGTTGTTCTCGCGCGCTCCGACCTCATGGGCGGCGCCCAGACCGGCACGGGCAAGACGGCAGCGTTCGTCCTGCCCCTGTTGCAGATCCTGAGCACAACCACGCCGCCCGCCCCCACGGAACCCGTCAAGGAAACCGGCCGGCGCGGCCCGCCGCGCAAGATCCGCGCGCTCATTCTCGTGCCCACCCGCGAACTCGCAGCCCAGGTCGAGGAAAGCGTCAAGACGTACGGCAAGCACACCAACCTCACGTCCTGCGCCATCTTCGGCGGCGTTTCCATCAACCCGCAGATCGATCGCCTGCGCCGCGGCCTCGACATCATGGTGGCCACTCCCGGCCGCCTGCTCGACCATTGCGGCCAGCGTACGGTCGATCTATCCGGCATTGAAATCCTGGTGCTCGACGAAGCCGATCGCATGCTCGACATGGGCTTCATTCCCGACATCAAGCGCATCGTTGCGCTGCTGCCGCGCCAGCGCCAGAACCTGTTGTTCTCCGCGACCTTCGCCGATCCCATCCGCGCGCTGGCCGAGACCATGCTCCATTCGCCGGTGAGTATCCAGGTGACGCCGCGCAACTCCACGGTGGAAAACGTCGCCCAGACCGTGCACCCGGTGGATGCCGGCCGCAAGGCCGAACTGCTGGTGCACCTGGTCAAGGAAGGCAACTGGTTCCAGGTGCTGGTGTTCACGCGCACCAAGCATGGCGCCAACAAGCTTGCTGCGCGCCTTGAAAAGAGCGGCGTGCCGGCGCTTGCCATCCATGGAAACAAGAGCCAGAACGCGCGCACGCGCGCCCTGGCCGACTTCAAGGAAGCCAAGCTGCAGGTGCTGGTGGCCACCGACATCGCGGCGCGTGGCCTGGACATTGAGCAGC
This sequence comes from uncultured Burkholderiales bacterium, assembly GCA_903871435.1. GTDB lineage: Bacteria > Pseudomonadota > Gammaproteobacteria > Burkholderiales > Burkholderiaceae_F > GJ-E10. The sequence goes on from CAIQGU010000015.1 coordinate 3,544, forward strand.
TGCCGCACGTCGTCAATTTCGAGCTGCCCCACGTGCCGGAAGACTACGTCCACCGCATCGGCCGCACCGGCCGTGCCGGCGCTACCGGCGAAGCCGTGTCCCTGGTCAGCGGTGAAGAAGGCGGCCGCCTGCGCGATATCGAGCGCCTCATCAAGCGCTCCATTCCGAAGGTGGTCATTCCCGGATTCGAAGCCGGCCGGCCGGGCAGCCAGCCCGCCGAGGTGATCGAGTCCGATGAGCGTCCGGTGCGCTCCAGCGCGCCGCGCTCGCGTTCTTCCAACGGCCGCTCGGCGCCGGCCTCATCCGGCCGCGGTTCGCGTGGCAGCGCCGGCGCGCCCCGTGGCGCTGGTGCACCCCGCGCCTCGGCTCCGCGCAGCGCGCCACGCAATGATCGTCCGCTGGACGAGAACGGTGATCGCAACGGCAACACGCTGGAACCGTACCGCGCGGAAGGATTCCGTCCCTCCGGTGACCGGGGTCCGGCACGTTCCGGCCCGGGTGCGGCCAATCGTGGCACTGGTCCGCGCCGCGAACCGTATACGGGCCCGATGCGCACCGGCAGCGAGTCGCGCATCGACACGCCCCGCCGTGAGGTCGACGGCAACCGCGCACCCGCGCATGGAGAAGGACGCCCGGGTGCACAACGCTTCGAGCGCAACGGCTCGGCGCCCGGCTCTGCCGGCGCGGGTCGCGGTGCCCCCCGTGGTCCGGCCCGCGCAGGCGAGTCGTCCACCGTGCGCAGCAACCTGCCGCCGGGCTGGAGCGCCGGCGCACCGGCACGCCGCGGCCGCTAGGTCCGGCAGGTGTCCACGCCCTCGCCCGCCTCGCGGCGGTGCGGCGGCGCCAAAGCCGATGATCGGGTCTAGCGACCGGATCATCGGCTTTTTCATTGCTGCCGCGATGCCGATTACGCTATCGAATAGAACAAGGCGCGCTCGCGTGGTGGGCTTAAGGCGGAAGTTTCGTTCGTTCGAGTTTCCCGACGGTTTGCCAATGCCAACTGGCGCTAAGCGCGGTCAATCCTGCCGGAATAACAACCGCGCTTTGCATTGTGGGCGTGAATGTACGAGACGGCGGGCGATACGAAAAATCGCAGGATGGTGGTTTCGATATCTTTACCGTCGACGACATCAGCGTCCAGCATCATGCCGTCGGCATCGTAGGCACGCAGTGACAGCAGACGCGATCGCATGACCTCTGGAACCTCACCCACTCGGTCGTAGGCATCTTCGGCACCTTCCCGTACAAATATGGCGTGGGAGGCCCGGTATGGCGTGTTTGCCGGCTGGCAGACGTGATTCAGCAGCAAGACTTTTTCACCCGGCTGGGCGTCGCGCATTTCAATGCGATCCGGGAAACCCGGGTTCTTGTCGACGACGTATCGCTTTACTCCATGGCGCGCGAGTTCGTGGTCGCTGAGGCCGTAGAGATGGCGGAAGGGCTGTGCGGATAGTCCGGTTATGCGAAAGCGCATGATGTGCTCCAAATTTCAGATTGGAGTGCACGGTAATTGCGCCGCCTCGGTGCGGCAATCCGATTCTTGCGGTCCAATTCGGGGGCAAGCGCGGCAGGACTATGGCCCTGCCCGCTTAGAATTGATACGGATCCAGTCGGCGTAATCGGACTCGTCCAGGCCGCCGGCCGCAAGCGCCACTATCGTTTCAACCGTATCCGCCGGATTGGCGACAAGTCTGCGGCCGTTGAAGATGACCTTCGGCGGGACTATTTCGCTTGAATCA
>CAIQGU010000016.1 GCA_903871435.1 uncultured Burkholderiales bacterium
CTGAATAGTTAATAGGCGTGATGGGCTTATCCCCTTGCGCTGGGTACTCTTTCCCCATCGGACAAGTCGTTGGTTTCAGGAGTCTTCTTAAGAACCCATGACCGCCTCCCGGAAAGGCATTGGTTAATGAGCGAATTACCGAACTGGTTGCGGGGCATGTTGCGCATGCGCACGCAGCGCGCGCTGCCGCGCCGCACCGGAAAACCGTCCATCGGTGCAACCATCGTCTATGGTGACTTGCGTATTACCGTGCAGGCGGGCTTGAGCGATGAAATGTGGGTCTGGCTGCTCGATTGCGGTTGGCGCGAACTCACCTACCGTCCCGATCGGCGCCGTTACCGGGAAATTCCGTCGAGCTGGGTTACCCGGCTGATCGACGCGCTGCCAGAAACCCGTCCCTTGGTAATGGAGGCTGCCGTAACCCGGGCGTCCTTGCGCCCAACGTTGGGCGACCCCAACGTCCTGCCGTCCTACGTCACGCGCGGCTGAGGGCCTCGCGCTCAGCGTCCCATAGCGCCCGCGTCGGGCGTTCCCCTGGCGGCGGGGGAGGCGGTAACGCGTTGCAGCTACCATGGAGGTCCTGAATCACCGGACCCGCCAGGCAGCCTGCCCGCAATTTCATGACGAAATACCTTGCCGTACATGCGCAAAACCCGCAGCCGCGGCTGCTGGGACAGGCGGCGCAGATCCTGGCCGACGGCGGCGTAGCGGCAATTCCCACGGACTCCTGTTACGCGCTGGCCTGTCATCTGGACGACAAGCCAGCCGTCGACCACATCCGGCGCCTGCGCCGCATCGATGAGCGCCATCACCTGACATTGCTGTGCCGCGACCTCTCCGAAATCGCGGCCTACGCGCGGGTCGACAACGCGTCCTACCGACTGTTGCGGCTGGCCACTCCCGGGGCGTACACCTTCATCCTGGAAGCCACGCGGGAAGTCCCCAGGCGCCTGTCCCACCCGTCGCGCAAGACCATCGGCATCCGCGTACCCGACCATCCCGTGGCCCTGGAACTGCTCAATTCCCTGGGCCAGCCGCTCATCGGCACCACGCTTTTGTTGCCCGGCGACGAACTTCCCATCAACGATGCCGAGGAAATCCGCGAGCGTCTCGATAACGAGCTCGACCTGGTCATCGATGCGGGCCCCTGCGGGGTGGAGCCCACCACGGTGATCGACCTGAGCACCGGCACGCCTACCGTGCTGCGCCTGGGCCGCGGTCCGCTCGAGCCACTGGGCCTCGCCTGACGCTGGCGCGGCCGGACGTACTGGACTGCGGTGGCCTCAGGCGAGGCCGGTCGGCGCTGTTAGACTCCCGACACCATTCTTTGCCAAGGGACAATTCGGCCCGCGCCCCGCGCCGGCCGGCATGAACATGTTTGCCGATCGCGTCTTGTCTGGCATGCGTCCAACCGGGGCCATGCACATCGGTCACTACCACGGTGCCCTCAAGAACTGGGTCCGCCTGCAGGACGAGCACCCCTGCTTTTTCTTCGTCGCCGACTGGCACGCCCTGACCACCCACTACGACTCCACCGAGGCTATCGAGGGCAGCGTCTGGGACATGCTGATCGACTGGTTCGCGGCGGGCATCGACCCGACCAAGGCGACTGTCTTCATCCAGTCGCGCGTGCCCGAGCATGCCGAGCTCTTCCTGCTGCTGGCGATGTCCACGCCGCTGGGATGGCTCGAACGCGTGCCCACCTACAAGGACCAGATGGAGCGCCTGCGCGACCGTGATCTGTCCACTTACGGTTTCCTCGGTTACCCGCTGATGCAGGCGGCCGACATCCTCATCTACCGCTCCAACCTCGTGCCGGTGGGCGAGGATCAGGTGCCGCACATTGAAATGACCCGCGAGATCGCCCGGCGTTTCAACCACCTCTTTGGTCGTGAACCTGGCTTCGAGGAAAAGGCCCTGGCCGCCGTCAAGAAGCTTGGCGGGCGGCGCAGCAAGCTGTACCTGGAGCTGCGCGCCCGCTACCAGGAAAAAGGCGATGCGGATGCGCTGGAGCAGGGTCAGGCACTGCTTGCTCAATCCCAAAGCGTTTCGCTGGGCGATCGCGAGCGCCTGTTCGGTTACCTGGAGGGCGCCCGCCGCTTGATCCTGGTCGAACCCGATGCCGTGCTCACCAGTTCTCCACGCCTCCCCGGACTCGATGGCCAGAAGATGTCCAAGAGCTACGGCAACGACATCTCCATGCGCGAGGATCCCAAGGCGCTCACGGAGAAGATCCGCAAGATGATCACGGACCCGGCGCGCGTGCGCCGCTCCGATCCGGGTGAACCCGAACGCTGCCCGGTGTGGCAGCTCCATCAGGTCTACACCAGCGATGACACGCGGGCATGGGTGCAGCGCGGCTGCCGTTCCGCGAGCATCGGCTGCCTGGAATGCAAGCAGCCGGTGATCGACGCCATGCTGGCCGAGCAGGAGCCATGGCGCCAGCGCGCCCAGCCGTATCTGGACGATCCTTCGCTGGTGCGGTCCATTGTTGCCGACGGCTGCGATCGCGCGCGAGCGATCGCCCAGGAAACCATGCGCGACGTGCGCGAGGCCATGGGTCTGGGTTACACCTGATGCCCAAGGTGAAGCGCCCGTGACGGCGTGTAAAATCCTGCGTTCGGCGTTACATGTAAAGCTACAAGCAAAGCTACACGCAAACAAGGACGCAGCATCATGATCACCGGCAGTCTGGTTGCCATCGTCACGCCCATGCACGAGGACGGGTCGCTCGACCTGGACGCGTACCGGCGGCTGATCGACTGGCACATCGCCGAGGGCACCAGCGCCATCGTTGCGGTGGGTACTACCGGGGAGTCGGCCACCGTGGATCCGGCCGAGCACGTGGAGTTGATCCGCGTGGCGGTCGAGGCGGCGCGCGGGCGCGTGAAAGTCATCGCCGGTTCGGGCGCCAATTCCACGCGCGAAGCCATCGAACTCACCGCGCACGCCAAGCGCGTGGGCGCCGACGCCACGCTGCAGGTCGTACCCTATTACAACCGGCCCACGCAGGAAGGCATGTTCCGCCACTTCTCCGCAGTGGCCGAATCCGTCGATCTGCCGGTCATCCTCTACAACGTGCCCTCGCGCACGGCCGCGGATCTGGCCGTCGACACGACTATCCGTCTTGCGCAGGTACCGGGCATCGTCGGACTCAAAGACGCCAGCGGCGATCTGTCGCGCGTTGTCGAGATACGGCGGCGCGGGCTCACGCAATTTGGCTTGTACAGCGGCAACGACGACAGCGCCCTGGCCTATGTGCTGCTGGGCGGCAACGGCGTCATATCGGTAACGGCCAACGTTGCACCGCGCGCCATGGGCGAGATGATGGCCGCCGCCCTGGCCGGCGATGTTGTCCGCGCCCGCGCCATCAACGAGCGGCTCATGCCCCTGCATATGCGCTTGTTCGTCGAGCCCAACCCTATTCCGGCCAAGTGGGCGCTGACGCGCATGGGTCGCATCGGTGCCGGCATCCGCCTGCCGCTATTGCCCCTGTCGGCCGCGGCGCAGGATATCGTGGCGAGCGCCTTGCGCGAGTCGGGCCTCGAATAGCGCTACCTGCGGGGCCTGTGCTCCGCAATCAATCTTTGGTCAAGGAGTCAACGTTGCTGCAAATCTGGAAAGCCGCGCGGCGCGGCGCGATGGTAGGGGCAGGGCTGGTGATGATGAGCGGCACGGTTGCGACGCTTGGCGCCTGTTCCTGGCTGCACATCGGTTCGCAGGACGAAGCCTACGACTACCGCAAGGCCCAGGCGCGCCAGCAACCGCTGGACGTGCCGCCGGACCTGACACCGCTGCCCAAGGACGAGCGGTTCAGCTTGCCCAGCGCCGCATCGGCGCAAAAGCCGGCTGTGGCCCAGGCAGCGGTGAGCGCTCCGGCGCTGGCATCAGCGCCCGTGCCGGTCATTGCGCCGGGCACGCTGGCAGCGCCCGCCGGGCAGGCTGTAGACCCAAGCATTCCCGCGGCCCGAATCGTGCGCGAAGGCAGCCAGCGCTGGCTGGCGGTCAACGCCTCGCCGGAGGTGGCCTACGCGACGGTACGTGATGTGCTCGTGAGCCAGGGTTTCAAGATTGCCATCGACGACCCGGCGCTGGGCCTGCTGGAAACCGAATGGGCCGAAACACGGCCCAAGGTCAATGAGGACGCGGCTCGCAACGCAATCAAGCGCCTGCTGGGCGCGTTCGACTCCAACGGTGAGCAGAACAAGTTCCGCGCCCGTATCGAGCGCACGCCCACCAACACGGCAGAAATCACCATCACCCACCGCGGTCTGGACGAGGTCTTCACCTCACCGCAAAAAGACACCACCAAGTGGCAGGTACGCGCGCCCGACCCCGAACTCGAAGCGATACTCCTGCAGCGCGTGGCCTTGCGCTTTGCTGCGGTCCAACCGGCCGTAGCTGTTGCGCCGGCACCAGCCATTGCCGTTGCTGTTGCCAGCGCCAGCGCCGCTGCACCTGCCGCGGCCGTGGCGCCGGCGGTGCCCGGCGTGCCGGCGACGATCGTCGAGTCCCGCGTGCACAAGATCACGGCGGGCGGCTATGTCACCTTGCAGATTGAAGATGATCTGGAACACGCCTGGCGGCGCGTGGGCATAGCACTGGATCGCCGCGGTTTCACCATCGAGGACCGCAGCCGTGAAAAGCACCAGTTTTCCGTGCGCTACCTGGATCCGGAATACGAAGCCAGTGAAAAGGAAAAGCGCGGCTGGTGGGACCGCGTGTTCAACTCCGACGCCAAGATCCCCGAGCAGGAGTTCCTGATCTCGGTGACGCGCGATGGCGTTGTTTCCGTGGTCGAGGTGCGCGGCAAGGATGGCAAGTCCGACAACGGCCCGACGGCACGCCGCATTGTCGATCAACTGGAAGAAGACCTCCGCTGATGCATGCCACGCGCGGCAGGACCGCGCCATGAATGCAAAGGGCCGGCATCGCCGGCCCTTTGCATTGCAGCGCAACGCGCATTACTTCTTGGCGTCGTCCTTCTTCATTTCGCCGGCAGCCGGGGCGGCGCCGGGGGCAGCAGCCGGAGCAGCAGCGTCAGGGGCCGGGGCCGGCGCGGGAGCGGCAGCGGGGGCCGGAGCCGGCGGCGGGGGCGGGGGCGCGGGTTTGTCGCAAGCGGCGAGTGCAGCCACCGACAGAGAAGCGGCGATGAGCAATTTCTTCACGTTATATTCCCTTCAAATTGATATGGAATGCCAAGAGGAAAGCAAGGCGAGTCGACCGCTGAATACTAACCGGCGCCGGCTGACGCGTGGCGCCAACCGCAAACTCCCCGGCTAAGAAGTATAGCTGGCGCGGCGCAACAACTGGGTGGTGCCGCCGGTAAATATCCCTATTACGCGGCAATGTGCAACCAGCCGGCGCGATGCCAGCCGTGCAGCAGCGCACAGAACGCCGCCTGATCCTCGGGGGGCAACGCAAGCCATGTGCGCTCCCACACATCACCGCCTGCAAGGCGGCCGCGGTCGGCCAGCCGGCGCAGCACGGCGGCGACCGGACGCGTCACCTGCGCCAGTTCGCCATTGATGGCGATGTCCGGTCCCTCGTAGAGCATGCGCGTGCGCAAGTCCAGGCGCACGCCCCGCCGCGCTGCCGCCGCGCGGAATCGCGCGATGCCGCTTGCGGAGCCGGGCGGGTCGAACACGACGTTGGGCTTGGGCTCGGTGAGATGTTCGAGCAGCCTGCGCGCGCTGTCGCGCCGCGTTGGCGCGATGCGCTGCAGCTCGTGCGCCACGGCATTGACCATGGTGGCCGGCAGCCGCGCCGGCGCATGGGTGGGCCGGCGTGTTGCATCGGGCACACGGCCGTCGCGCGGGGCCGTTCGGGCCTGCCGGTCCTGCCAGGCATCGGCGATCTCCTGCCACGCGGGCAGGCGAAAGCCGATGGAAATCGTGATGCAGTCGCCCAGTGCCATGCCCTCGTGGGCTATGCCCGGCGGCAGATAGAGGGCATCACCGGGTTCGAGCACCCACTCCTCTTCGTGGCGGAACCGCTCGAGCACGCGCAGCGGCAGGCCCGGGACCAGCGCGGGATCGAAATCGCGCGCGATGCGCCAGCGGCGCCTGCCCTGGGCCTGCAGCAGGAATACGTCGTACTGGTCCACATGCGGCCCGACACCGCCGCCGTCGGTGGCAAAGCTGATCATCACGTCGTCAAAACGCGCAGCCGGCAGGAAACGAAAGCGCGCGGCCAATGCCGCCACGTCGGCATGGTGCAGGTCCACGCCCTGCACCAGCAGTGTCCAGGCGGCACTGCGCCGCGCCGGCAGATCAGCGCTGGCAAATGGACCGTGACGCAAGCGCCAGCGGCCCTGGTTCTGCGTGACCAGGCGTGACTCGACGTCCGGGTCCTCGGCCAGCGCAAACAGCGCCTCGGGTGTGACCGGGCAGGCAAATGGCCGCAATACCTGCCGCATGCAGAGCGCGCGTTGTTGCCAGTACTGCGCCATGAACTGCGCCACCGGCATCGTTCCCAGGCGGCGCAGCGGTGCTGCTGCCGCTTCAGCGGCGCGCGCCGGGCGGCGCGTTGTCCGGTTCATTGCAGCGCGTCCGGTGGAACCAGTGCCAGCGCACGCAGCTCATAGAGCAGTTCGAGTGCGGCGCGCGGGGTGAGCTGATCGGGCTCCACGCCCTGCAGCCGCTCACGCAGCGGGTCAGGACCCGCATCCGGCGCGCCATCGGCCGGGTCAGCCTGCGGCGTCTCGATCGCGGCCGCGAACAGGTCGAGCTGGGACCGATCACCGGTATGCCCCGCTTCGAGCTGGCGCAGCAGCTGGCGGGCGTGAGCGATCACGGCGCGCGGCACGCCGGCCAGGGCCGCCACGGCGAGGCCGTGGCTCTGGCTGGCGGGGCCTTCGCGTACCTGGTGCAGGAAGACGAGCTTGTCGCGGGTCTGTGTGGCCGTCACATGCACATTGGCCACGCCGGGTAGGCGCTGCGAAAGCGCCGTGATCTCGAAATAATGGGTGGCAAACAGCGTCATGCAGGCGTTGTCCTCGACCAGCGCGCGCGCGATGGCAGCGGCCAGCGCCATGCCATCGAAGGTGGAGGTGCCGCGCCCGATCTCGTCCATGAGCACCAGGCTCTGCGGCCCGGCGCTGTGCAGGATGGCGGCCGCTTCGGTCATTTCCACGAGGAAGGTGGAGGCGCCGCGCGCCAAGTCGTCGGCTGCGCCGATGCGCGTGAGGATGCGGTCGACGGGGCCCAGCTCGGCGTGCGTGGCCGGCACGTAGCTGCCGCAATAGGCGAGCAGGGCGATCAGGGCTATCGAGCGCATGTACGTGGATTTACCGCCCATGTTCGGACCCGTGATGATCAGCATGCGCCGCTCGGGGCCGAGGTGGCAGTCGTTGGGCATGTAGTCCTCGAGCACTCGCTCGACCACAGCATGGCGCGCTCCGGTGATCGCCAGGCCGGCCGGCGCGTGCTCGTGCAGTATGGGCCGCACCCAGCGTGCCTGGCGGGCATGGCGGGCCAGCGCGGCCAGCATGTCGAGCGTGGCGACGGCATCGGCGCTGCCGAGGACGGAGGGCACGGCCTGGGCCAGCTGGCGCAGCAGCGCGTCGAAAAGTTCCTTCTCGCGTTGGCGCGCGCGCTCCTGCGCCGACAGCGCCTTGTCCTCGAAGGCCTTGAGTTCCGGCGTGATGTAGCGCTCGGCGTTTTTCAGGGTCTGGCGGCGCCGGTAATCCTCCGGGACCTTGTCGGTTTGTCCATTGGTGACCTCGATGTAGAAGCCGTGGACGCGGTTGTATTCCACGCGCAGGTTCGCGATACCGGTGCGCTCGCGCTCGCGCGTCTCAAGCGCCACGAGAAACTCGCCCGCGTTGTCACGCAGCGCGCGCAACTCGTCGAGCTCGGCATCGAAGCCCGCCTGCATCACATCACCATCGCGCGGGCTGAATGCGGGTTCGGGCAGCAACGCGGCCCCGAGCAGCGTGGCCCATTGCGGGGCCAGCGCGATGCGCTGCGCGAGCGTTGCGCTATCGGCTGTCTCCAGCAGCGCGGCGAGTGCCGCCGCGCACGCTAGCGCGGGCGCGCTGTCGCGCAAGGCTGCCAGCTCGCGCGGCCGCGCCGACTGCAAGGCAATGCGGCTGGCGATGCGATCCAGGTCCGGCACCGGCGCGAGCGCGACCAGCACATCGGCTGCGCGATCATCGACCAGCAGGGCCCCGATCAGGGCATGGCGCTCGCGCGCGGCGGCTGCGGCGCGCAGCGGGTGATGCAGTGTGTGGCGCAGCCGCCGGCTGCCCATGCCGGTTGCGCAATGGTCGAGCACCGAAAACAGGGTGGGTGCATCGGCATCGCGCATCGCTTCAGTCAACTCGAGGTTGCGCCGGGTGATGGGATCCAGGCGCAGGTAATCCGTGGCCGCCTCGAC
>CAIQGU010000017.1 GCA_903871435.1 uncultured Burkholderiales bacterium
CCGTGCCATTGGGCATCGTCACCGATACGGAGCGCTTCGCCCGGTCGATCCGCAGGTTTCCGAGCTGCCGGCGCACCTCGTAGGGCGCGGTGAAATAACCGACATTTTCTGCGGCAAAGTCCGGGTCCAGCCCCGAGATGAAGACGGAGGAGCACAGGATCTTGGCATAGCCGGATGCGTAATGATCCATCGGATCGCCCGGCGGCGGCACATAAGGGGTAGCGAGTTCCAGCGCGTGGGCGCGCGCCAGCAGCGCCTGGTGGGCATCGGGTGGCTCGGCTGCCGCGGCTGGCGCCAGCACGGCGGCCATCAGGGCGACCCAGAGCACCCGCCCCGCCCCCGAAGCACCTCCCCTCGAACCGGATCCGTCCATCCCTGCTGCCCCCTGATGCCGCTCTGTGATCTTGCCTGACCATACCTGCAGTTGCCCACCCTGACAACGTTGCCCGGGAGCCGGGCCGGGCTTTCTGTAAGCTACGCCTCTTACGAGTGAGGGCGAGACCTATGCAATACGTGTACACCATGCGGCGCGTCGGCAAGATCGTGCCGCCCAAGCGCCATATCCTCAAGGACATTTCGCTGTCCTTCTTCCCGGGCGCCAAGATCGGCGTGCTGGGCGTCAACGGCTCCGGCAAATCGACGCTGCTCAAGATCATGGCGGGCGAGGATCCCAATTTCGAGGGCGAAGCCGTGCCCATGCCCAATATGAAGATCGGCTACCTGCCCCAGGAGCCGCAGCTCGATCCAGCCATGACCGTGCGCCAGGCGGTCGAGCAGGGACTGGGCGATCTCATCACGGCGCGGGCCAAGCTCGAGGAAATCTACGCCGCCTATGCCGAACCGGACGCCGACTTCGACAAGCTCGCGGCCGAGCAGGCGCAATACGAAGCCATCATCGCCTCCAGCGGCAGCGATGTTGAGCATCAACTCGAGATCGCCGCCGATGCGCTGCGCCTGCCGGCCTGGGACGCCATCATCGAACGCCTCTCCGGCGGCGAGAAGCGCCGCGTGGCGCTGTGCCGGCTGCTGCTGTCCAAGCCGGACATGCTGCTGCTCGACGAGCCCACCAACCACCTGGACGCAGAGAGCGTGGAGTGGCTCGAGCAGTTCCTGCAGCGCTTCCCCGGTACCGTCGTGGGCATTACCCACGACCGATATTTCCTGGACAACGCCTGCGCCTGGATACTCGAGCTCGACCGCGGCCATGGCATTCCCTGGGAAGGCAACTACAGCACCTGGCTTTCGCAAAAGGAGCAGCGTCTGGCCGTGGAATCGCGCCAGGAGGCCTCGCGCATTCGCAGCATCAAGCAGGAGCTCGAATGGGTGCGCCAGAACCCCAAGGGGCGGCAGGCCAAGAGCAAGGCGCGCATGGCCCGGTTCGAGGAACTCAATTCGCACGAGTACCAGCAGCGCAACGAAACCCAGGAGATCTTCATCCCGGTGGCCGAACGCCTGGGCGCCGAAGTTTTCGAGTTCAAGGAAGTGAGCAAGGGTTTCGGTGACCGTCTGCTGATCGACAAGCTGTCGTTCCGCGTGCCGCCCGGCGCCATCGTGGGCATCATCGGCCCCAACGGCGCCGGCAAGTCGACGCTGTTTCGCATGCTCACCGGCCAGGAAACGCCCGACAGCGGTGAAGTGGTGCGCGGCTCCACGGTCAAGCTGGCCTATGTCGATCAATCCCGCGACGCGCTGGCCGCCGACAAGACGGTCTGGGAGGAAATCTCCGGGGGCGCGGACATCCTCACGGTGGGGCGCTTCGAGATGCCTTCGCGCGCCTACCTGGGACGCTTCAACTTCAAGGGCGCCGACCAGCAGAAGATCGTCGGTCAGCTATCGGGTGGCGAGCGCGGCCGGCTGCACCTGGCCAAGACTCTGCTCGAGGGTGGCAATGTCCTTCTGCTGGACGAACCGTCCAACGATCTGGACGTGGAAACGCTGCGGGCCTTGGAAGACGCGCTGCTGGAATTTGCCGGCAGCGTCCTGGTGATATCGCACGACCGCTGGTTCCTCGACCGCATCGCGAGCCATATCCTCGCCTGCGAAGGCGACTCGCAGTGGGTCTTCTTCTCGGGCAACTACCAGGAATATGAGGAAGACAAGCGCAAGCGCCTGGGCGAGGATGGTGCTCGCCCGCACCGGCTGCGGTATAAACCCCTGCGTTGACGCCGTTAAAGGCCCACCGCAACCGTATTTTTGCGGTGGGCGGCTGAATTAGCCGTTTCGAGAGCGCTTATTACTTATTCATAGTCTTCCACTCAGAATAAGTGACGGTTAGGATTGCCGTACCCGTTAGTCAAGGCTTTACGGGCCACCGTTGCCGCCGGCAACGGTTCGCAACGGGGCGACGAAAAAATCCACCATGAATCTATCTGCACTGAAATTTGGCACTCGGCTCACGCTGGGCTTCGGCATCGTGCTCGCGCTCATGGTCGCCATGGCCGGGTTCGGAACCTATAGCGTCACGCGCATACTCGATATCAATCACGAAATCGCCGAAAAAACCGAACGCTACAACCTCGCCGCCCAGTGGATGGGCGACACCCGCCTGAACCTCACGCGCGCTCTGGCCATTGCCAAGTCGGGGAACAATCCTGCGCTGGTGGCCTACCTCAAGCCGCAGATGGCCGAGACCAGCAAACAGATCGCCGAACGGCAGAAGTCCTTGCAGGAAAGCATGCTGGACGAAGCCAGCAAGGCGCAGTTGGCGATAATTGCCGAGAAGCGCTCAAAGTACGTGGCCGCACGCGACGCCATCATGGCCCAGATGCAGGCAGGTGACATGGCGGGCGCATTGGCGCGCGTCGACGCCGACATGATTCCGGCGGCGGCGGACTATACCGATGCCATCACGCTGCTCAAGGAGGGCCTCGGCGCCGATGTGCAGCTGGCCAGCCCCCTGCTCGAGTCCAACGCCCGCTCCACCCGTACCTGGTTGATCATTCTTACGGCTGTGGCGCTGGCAGCGGGCAGCATCCTGGCGCTGCTCATCACGCGCTCCATCACGGAACCCATGCGCCGGGCCATCGCTGCGGCCCGCTGCGTGGCCGAGGGTGATCTCTCCCACAGCATGCCAGTCGTCACCGGTGTCGATGAAATCGCCCAGCTGCAAAATGCCCTGGCTGCCATGCAGGAGCGTCTGCGCGAGGTCGTCAGCCGTATTCGCGCGGCTACCGACGAGGTGACCACGGCTTCGGCCGAGATTGCCTCGGGCGGGCAGGATCTGTCGATGCGCTCCGAGCAGGCGGCCAGCAATCTGCAGCAGACCGCCGCGTCGATGGAACAGCTCACCAGCAGCACCCGCCAGACGGCCACGATCGCGCATCGCGCCAAGGACCTTGCCGGCAATGCCTCGGCAGTTGCCGAACGCGGTGGCGCGGCGGTGGGACAGGTCGTGGCGACCATGGAGGCCATCAACCTGGCCAGCCGCAAGATCGTCGACATCATCGGTGTGATCGATGGCATCGCGTTCCAGACCAACATCCTGGCGCTCAACGCGGCCGTGGAGTCGGCGCGTGCCGGCGAGCAGGGCCGGGGGTTTGCCGTGGTTGCGGCGGAAGTGCGGGCGCTGGCGCAGCGCAGCGCCACGGCTGCGCGCGAAATCAAGGCGCTGATCGGCGACTCGGTCGAGAAGGTCGAGTCCGGCAGCGCGCAGGTCAAGAGCGCCGGCGGCACCATGCAGGAAATCGTCACCAACGTGCAAAGCGTTTCGCAGATGATCGGCGAGATCAGCGTCGCCACCCTGGAACAGCAAAGCGGCATCGATCAGATCAACACCGCGGTGACGCACCTCGATCAGATGACCCAGCAGAACGCTGCGCTGGTGGAAGAAAGCGCAGCGGCTGCCGAGAGCCTGCAGGAGCAGGCCGGAGCGCTCGCCGAGGTAGTGCGCGTGTTCCGGCTGACGCCGGCAGCGGCGCACTGAGGGTATGCGGTTATCACGGTGCACCACTGCCAGTGGTGCACCGCTAGCGCTACATCCCCGCCAGCGCCATTGCCCCGAACGCGACGCCCGCAACGGCCACCAGCCCGACGCCGTACAACAGCCACGTCTTGCGCGACAACAGCGCAATGGCAGATAGGGCAATGGCAATCTGCATGGCGGTCGCACCCAGCGCCCAGCGGTGGTGCTCATGCATCTGTTCTTCGCTGCGCTTGTCCCATTCCTCGACGTCGGCCTCCAGGGCATCGGCCTTGGTCTTGATGTCGGCCTGTTCCTTCTTGTAGCGGTCGGCCTCGGCCTTGAAGTTCTCGGCGTACTCCGGCTTGGTGGCCATCAGGGCGCCAAAATCCGCCAGATTGCGCTTTACGCCCTTGGCCTGGTAGTAGTTCCACTGGTCATTGGCCTTGGTCTTGGTGATGGCCGCCGTGTTCTTGTAGAGCTGCGCCTTGGCCTGGGTATCGCCGCCCTGGAAGCCCATGATGGCGCCCAGCGTGGCCAGCACGGCGGACAGCACGGCAATGCGCCCCGGCAGCGAGTCGCCGCCACCGTGCTCGGCCGCATGCTCTACAGCGTGGTCGTGGGCGCCATGTACATGAAATTCATCACCGGACATCGTGGTTTCCTCCTAGGGGTTGCGCGTGGCGCCGGGCAAGTGCTCCGCGGCAGCCTCGTAATGGACAAAATCTATGGCGTAGGGGCGTTGTTCGCTGGCGGCCAGATGCTGGCGTGATCGTTCGAGCCAGCGCCCCGCCTGCAGCGGCGCAAAATGGGTGTCGCCGGCAAAATCCGCGTCGATTTCGGTAAGGTGGATGCTCGCCACCGGCCGCAGCAATGCCTGGGCGTAGAGTTCGCTGCCGCCAATCACGAAAACATCCGCGTCGCCGCACAGCGCCAGCGCCGCGTCCAGGCTGGCCGCGGCTTCGGCGCCCGGCGCCTGCCATTCGCGGTTGCGCGTGACAACGATGTTGCGCCGGCCCGGCAGGGGCCTGCCGATGGAATCCCAGGTCTTGCGGCCCATGATGATGGCGTGTCCGAGCGTGGTGCGCTTGAAATGCGCCAGGTCCTCGGGCAGGTGCCAGGGCATGGCGCCCTGATTACCGATGACGCCGTTGCGGGCGCGGGCCACGATGATATGCAGGCGTGCCACAGCGTTAAACCGCCACCGGCGCCTTGATGTGCGGATGCGACTGGTAATCGAGGATCTCGAAATCCTCGTACCGGTAATCGAAGATCGAATCCGGCCGGCGGGCGATACGCAGCTGCGGGTAGGGATAGGGTTCGCGCGCCAGTTGCTGGCGCACCTGGTCGAAGTGGTTGCTGTAGATGTGGCAGTCGCCA
>CAIQGU010000018.1 GCA_903871435.1 uncultured Burkholderiales bacterium
ACATGAACGGCAATGGCTCGCCGGGCCACGAACCGCAAATTCGGGTTGTGCCGGTTGCTCCGCTCTGGTGACCAGAATTGCTGGAGCTGCGTCCGGCGGGCGCAGCATTGCAGGACAAGGCAGCTTCAAGATGCAATGTCCGGTTTCCCGGTAGATTTCTGTCGCTTGCCGCGAACGGGAGTGCCCGCTGTGGGCAAATGGCAGGTCTCAGGCCAGGAGACAAGATTGAAGTCGAAGGTTTGAAGTCTAGGTTTGGCGTGGCTGTGGAAAAAATTCTGTAATCCACCGCGAAATTTAAGCGGTGCAGCCGACCCACTTGCTGATGTCGTCCGCGGGGGGGGCCAGGCGGTGCGAAAGCCGCTGCCCGCCCGTATGTCCGGTTCCCGAATTTTGATTTGTCGGTTTCCGCAGGTCGCAAGGTCCGGTGTGGGTCGATTGCGACATTTGGCTCGCTCAATTTCATTTCCCGGAAGCGACAATTGATTCGTGGGAGTCGGCGGCGGCGAGACGCAGGGGATCTACCTTTGCCATCATTGAACAAGCGCCTGGCTAGCCAGTCTCGCCGAGCGAATGTCTCCAATTCGGCGGGCGATTCGGTGCGTTCAATTGTCGCAGACGACCCATACCAGCCCTCGGGGTGTGTCTGCACCGGACCCACTGCGTTGCCCGGTCAGCGGAACATCTTCTCGTCGAACTTTGCCCGGAGCCGCAGGTAGATGCCGCGTTGCGTGTAATCGGACGCGGACAGGTCGCGGTCGTAGAACCCGCTCCAGTTGTATCCCATGGAGACCCACACATTGGTCACGACGCGATAGCCGGCCTCGACGCCCAGCGCCGATTGCGCCGCCGTGCCGGCGTTCTGGCGCAGCGTGCTGGTCAGGGTTCCGACGTCGATACGATCGGTCACGTCGTAGGTGAAGCGCAGGCCCAGCAGCCAGGCATTGAACGACTGCGCCCCCAGCGGCAGACTCTGGTCGTTGTCGTGCTTGAACGCGGCGCGGCCGCTGGCCAGCCATGCGCGCTGCGGATGCCAGTCGACGTTGCCGGCGATTATGTGGTCCTGGTAGTGCTCGCCCAGCGGCTGTGACGCGTCGCTGACGCTGCGATACTCGTAGCGGGCCAGCGCGTCGACGCGATTGTCGGCGGCTGGCCGCCAGGCAAAGCCCATGAGCATGCGTTCCTGGCGCGCATCGCCGATCGGACTGCCGTTGGCATCGTCGTTGTTGGACTGCAGCATCCAGTAATTCTTGAGCAGCAGGGTCCAGTCGTCGCTCAGGTGATGGGCCAGCGTCACGGTGGACAGCCACTGGGTCTGCGTCTGGTCGCCAGGCAGGGAATGATCGTCAAAGAGACGCCGCGCCTCCAGCTTGGCGGCCGCGCGCCAATCCGCTCGCGACCCGTTGTCCAGCGTAACGGCCGTTGCCAGCGCCTCGCGCTGGCTGCCGGCAAGCGCCTTGATCACCTCGACAGTGGAAACCTCGCGCCATTGCCCCTGCACCCGCCGGGTGTCACGCAGACCATTGGCCAGCATCTGCCCCATGGCACCCGGAACATTGTCGCCGCTCGATTCGACCAGCCGGTATTCCGAGAAGACCGAGGTCTGTTCGCTGGTGTCGCGCGTCGCGCCCATGATGATGGCGTTCGAGTGGTCCGCCGGCGTCAGGGACGACGGCGAGGCGAGCCCGGTCTGCGTTTCCGCCCGCGCGTACAGCTTGTCGTGGTCCGAGGTGCGCAGTTCAGCGCCGATATCGGCGGCGCGGCGCACGTCATCGGTGAGACTGTTCTCGACGCCACCGCGCAGCGTCAATCGGTCCGACGCGTGCCAGGTAGCCTCCGCCCGCGCCGTAGTGGCACGCAGGTCCCGGCCCGGCGCCGTGACGGCGCTGGCTCCCGTGGGCGCCAGCGTGTTGATGGGTGTGCCGGTGAGAGGATCGATCACGGTATTGCTCGTCCCCGTGCCCAGGAAGCCGCCGGTCACGGCGCCACCGGCCGAAGGCGCGGCGGCGTTGGGCGCGACCACGGCTTCGACAGGGAAGCCCGCGTTGTCGTGGACCTGGCGCAGCGACAGATCGAACGACAAGCGCTCATCGACCGCCTTCTGCACGCCGGCACGCACCGCTTCGCGGCCCGTCTGCGTGGTGGCATCTCGCGTGCCGGTGTACTCGCCGTACAGTGCCGTGTCATGGTCGAGCGCGACCCTGCCGCGGGCGCCGGTGTCGCTGCGGCCGGGAATCACGCCGGAGGACGGATTGTTGAAGCCCTCTTCTGCCTTCACCAGCCACGCGCGGCCTTCGAGGGCGGCATCGTGATAGTCGGCCTCCACGCGTGCCGCGCCACCGGCGGCGGCCGCGGCGCTCTGGCCGCTGAGGCCGTTCGGGGCGGAATACACCTGGCCAGAGGACAGGAACTGGGTCGACTGGGTTTGCGCCAGTTCCGCCCGTACATGGGCGTGCTCGCCCACGGCGAGTTCGCCGTTGGCGCTGCTCAAGCGGTAGGGCGCCAGTGGATCACGGTCCTCGACATTGCCCGCGCCGACGGTTACGCCGGGAGCGAGGCGCGCGGAGCCGGCCAGCCCCCACGTAAAGAACGGGCTGCCGCCTTCGTCGACTTCATAAGTGATGCGCAGGGAATTGGGGTCGCCGGCGGGCGTCAGCGACGCCAGCGGTTGCGTGAGCAGGATGCGGCCGCTGAACGGCTCGAAGGTGTAGTCGACGAAGCGGACCAGGGTGGTGGCGCTGCGGATCAGGCCGCGCTGGTTGCGGTCGCGCACCAGGACCTCGACCCGCTCGGAATTTTGCACGCCATTGGCGTTGGCAACGGCAAAGGGCCCGGAGGTTCCATTGGCGGGGTATTCCTCGACAACCTGATGCAGCGTGTCATCGATCACGAAGCCGTCGACGACGCCGTGGCTGGCATCCCAATGACCGCGGATACCGGTGGCCGTACGGCTGTAGCGTCCCAGGACCACCGCCTCGGCCGGTGGTGCAACCGACAGCGAAGGCCGCGTCGCGCCGGCGCCGGGAGCCGCGCCCGTGGTGCTGAAGTCGCCGTACAACAGGAAGCTATGGTCCTTGTCGATGCGCACATAGAGGCGCGAGCCCGATTGCGCTTCGTAGCCGATCACCGATTCGTCGCCATAGACCGGGTAGACGGCGTTGGCATCCACGGTCTGCGCCAGTTTCTGGCGCGTGTCCTTGTCGGAATCGTAGGCGGCCGTGAGCAGCGCGTCGCCGGCAATGCGGCCCCGGAGGAAGAAGGCCGACCGGGCGCTGGCATCGAGGTCGCCGCCCAGCGAGCGCGACCAGTGCAGCAGTTCCTGGTCGAAGCCGTCGCTGCGTCCGACGGGCTGGATCGCACCGGCGCGCAGGTGGCTGGCGCTGATGACGCCGTCGACCACGCCCAGAGCCATCATCTCGTGCGGCTCCGGCGCGCCGGGGACGGCGCCAGCCGCCGCTGCGGCCGCGCCGGACGCTGCGGCCCAGGAAGATGGCAAGCGGCAAGCAGACGATGGCATCGCATCCGGCACGGCTGCCGGCGCAAATGCCGGGCCAGTTCCCGTGGCCGCAGCGTCCGGCGCGGCCGCAGCGGCGGCTGGCGCCGTCCCCGGCGCGCCGGAGCCGCACGAG
>CAIQGU010000019.1 GCA_903871435.1 uncultured Burkholderiales bacterium
GTGGGCCGCGTGCATATCGATGATGACCAGACCGTGCGCGTTGCGCGCCACGATATAGACGCCGCCGATCTGCGCTACCGCAAATCCCAGCGGTGGCGCTGCCGCGCTGTCGCCCGCGTTGGCGTATGCACTGCCCGAGCCGGGATCAGCCGCCGTTGCCGGCGCGGTGGGCCCCGCATTCCCCGCCGCAGTTCCCGCAAAATTCCAGGCAGGCGCGCGCATTGCCGGCGCCTGCGCCGCCATCGCCAGCAGGCCCTGCGCCGCCGTAGGACGGAAGTTGTCGAGGCGGCGCTGCACGCTGGCCCAATTACCGGCATTGCCTGCGGATACGCCCGTTGATGGGAGGTCGGCCTTGGCAATAGGCGCGCCTGCCGCAGCGCCGGAGACTACCCGCGCATCGCTACCCGTCACCGGCAGCGCGGCTCCCGGCGGAGCCAATGCCCGCTCCACGGCGCGGCGCACGAACTGGTGAACCGCCGAGCTGTCGCGAAAGCGCACCTCGCTTTTGCTGGGGTGCACGTTGACGTCCACCGCCGCCGGATCGATGCGCAGGAACAGGCAATAGAGGGGTTGCGAGGACCCGTGCAGCACATCCGCATACGCGGCCCGCAAGGCGTGCGACAGCAGCTTGTCGCGGACGTAGCGCTCGTTCACATAGAAGTACTGGGCGTCGGCGCGTGGTCGCGATGCGGTGGGCGCGCCCACCCATCCGCCCAGGGAAATAGCGCCCGACTGCGCATCCACCACCCGGGAGGCCGCGGCAAACTCCGCGGGCATGAGCACGCGCGTGCGCTCCAGCAGGCTGCCGGCGGGCGCATCGAGCACGCAGCGCGCCTCGTGCCAAACCGCGAAGGCCACCTGCGGGTGGGCAGCGGCCACGCGTTCGACCACCGTGACACAGTGGCCCAGCTCCGTGCCCTCGGTGCGCAGGAACTTGCGCCGTGCCGGCGTGTTGTAGAAGAGATCGGCGACGTCGATGCGGGTGCCGCGGTTACCGGCTGCCGGCTCGATGGCCCCACTGCCGGCGTCGATCCGCCAGGCATTTTGCGCGCCCTCGGCGCGCGAGACGATGCTCACCACCGCGACGGACGCAATGGCCGCCAGCGCTTCGCCGCGAAATCCCAGGGTGCCCACCCGCTCGAGGTCCTCCAGGCTGGAGATCTTGCTGGTGGCATGGCGCTGCAGCGCCAGCGCCAGTTGCTCCCGGGGAATGCCGCGCCCGTCGTCGTTTACCGCGATGCGCCGCATGCCGCCACCCTGCAGCCGGATCTCGATGCGGCGGGCGCCCGCATCCAGGGCGTTTTCCACCAGTTCCTTGACCACGGACGCCGGGCGCTCCACGACCTCGCCGGCGGCAATCTGGCTTATGAGACCGTCAGGCAGCACCCGTATGAGAGCAGCGGGACCATCGTGATCGCTTGCGGCGGCAGGGGATGCGGCGGCGGCACCCAGCGTGCCCGGCGCAGTTTCTTGGGAGTTCATGACCCATTATAGGGAGGCGGTCGAGTACCATCGCGGTCCCTCAGGCGTTTCGGCGGGTTCCCCCCGTACCCATCGTGGCTGGCATTAATTGGTTGGACCTTTTCGGTGCGCTCGACCGTTTCCTGCTGGCGGTGGCCAATGAACACGGTGCGCTTGCCTATGGCCTGCTGTTCCTGATCGTTTTTGCCGAGACGGGTTTGGTGTTCATGGCCTTCCTGCCCGGTGACTCCCTGCTCTTCGTGGCCGGGGCCATTGCAGCGGGCGGGGCGCTGCAGGTCGTACCCCTGGCCGGCACCATCATCCTGGGAGCTTCCCTGGGCAATGCGCTCAACTTTGCCATTGGCAAGTGGCTGGGCAGCAAGATCTACGACGGTTCCATCGGCTGGATCAACCGCCGGTCGCTCGACCGTACCCATGCTTTTTTTGAGAAACACGGCGGCAAGACCCTGATCGCCGCCCGTTTCGTGCCGGTCGTGCGGTCTTTTGCGCCCCTGGTGGCGGGCGCCTCGGCCATGAGCCCGCAGCGTTTCCAGGCCTACAGCGTGACCGGTGCGGCTCTTTGGAGCATCGCCCTTGTGGGCGGCGGCTACATGTTCGGCAATGTACCCATCGTGCGCGACCACTTGGGCACGGTGCTCCTGGTGGGCCTGGCCAGCGCCTTCGGTCCCGTCATGCTGCTGGGCGTGGTTCGTCTGGTGCGCGGCAAGTAGGTCCGGCGCGCCGCAGCGGGCGCGAATGGGCCGAAGTTTCAGGGCCCAAGGCCCCGGGCCCAGGCCTCAGCCAACGGGGTTGCGTACCAGCGGCGGATGCCGCGCAAAATAACTGCGGATGCCGTTGAATACCGCGGTTGCCATCTGGCGCTGGTAGCCCTGGTCGCGCAGCCGCGCCTCTTCGTCCGGATTGCTGATGAAAGCCGTCTCCACCAGGATCGACGGTATGTCCGGCGCTTTCAACACCGCAAAGCCCGCCTGTTCCACGTGCCCGCGGTGCAGGCGATTGATCCCGCCCAGTTCGTGCAGGACGGCATCGCCCACGCGCAGGCTGTCGCTGATCTGCGCCGATGTCGACAGGTCCAGCACCACGCTTTTCACCAGCGAATTGCGGATGGCCAGACTCACGCCGCCGATACGGTCGGCATCGTTTTGCTGGCGCGCCAGCTCAGCGGCCGCGGCACTCGTTGCGCCGCGCTCGGACAGCGCGAACACGGAAGAGCCCTGGGCATCCGCACGCACCCAGGCATCGGCGTGGATGGAGACGAAGAGATCGGCTTCCACGCGGCGCGCCTTCTCCACGCGCATGCCCAGCGGTACGAAATAGTCGGCATCGCGGGTCATGAGGACCCGGTAGTCGGCCTGGTCGTCGATCAGCGCCGCCAGTTGCCGGCCAACCGACAGGGTGACCATTTTTTCGAAAGTGCCGCGCTTGCCCACGGCGCCCGGGTCTTCGCCGCCATGCCCGGGGTCTACCGCGATCGTGATGAGCCGGCGCATGGCGCGGGCATTACGCCGTGCGGTTGCGGGTTCGGCGCTGGCGGTTTCGGGCGCCGCCGCTGACGGAGCATTTCCCGGACTTTCTGGCGGCGCGTTTGCCGGCGTTGCCGGGCCTGAGCTGTTCGCTCCGGGACCGTGTGCAACGGCGTCCTGCGATGTTCCCGCGCGGGCGCCCGATGCATCGGCCTGGGGGGCCTGCGCCAGCGAGCCCTGTTGGTCACCCGTCGCTGGCGGCGCCACGGTACCCTCGGGCTCCGCATCGGCGCCGTGGGGCCCGCGCAGCAGCGCCATGAGCGGATCGTTGGCGCCCTCGGGGTAAAGATCCAGCACCAGGCGATGCTGGTAGGGGCCGGCAGGATCCAGCGCAAACACCTGCGGATCTACCGGCGCCTTGAGTTCCACGACCAGCCGTACGACCTGCGGCCGGAACTGGCCAACGCGCATCCGCGCGATATACGGATCTGCCGCATCGATCTTCTTGATCTGTTCGGCGAACTGCGGTGTCAGATCGATGCCCTCGATATCCACCACCAGCCGCAGCGGCTTGGTGTCGCGCAGCAGGAAATGGTTGAAGCGCAGCGGCGCGTCGTGTTCGATAGTGACGCGCGTGTATTCGGGTGCGGGCCAGATACGCACGGCGAGCAAGGTGGCGCCGCGCGCAAGGTGCGGCGTAAGCGCCAGAACCAGGGTGCCTGCGGCACCCGTGATCAGGCGCCGGCGCGCGCTTCCCGAAGGAAGATCTCCATCCGTTCCCGACATGCTGTTCCGTTCTCCGTGAAGGCGACTAGGGTGGCGTGGCGTCCCGGGTCGAGCACCTGCAGCGATATGCACAGGTCGGCGGCGGGCAAAAATTCCCCAGCCTTGTCCGGCCATTCCGCCACGCAAACCGCCCCGGGCCCGAAAACCTCGCCAAACCCCGCATCCGCAAATTCCTGCGGATGCTTGAATCTATAAAAATCAAAGTGATACAAGTGTAAGCTCGAAAGCTCGTAAGGTTCAAGCAAGGTGTAACTGGGGCTCTTGACGGCACCGGTCACCCCCAGTTCGCGCAGCAGTCCCCGGACCAGTGTGGTTTTGCCCGCGCCCAGATTCCCCTCGAGGTGAACCACGAACCCCGTTTCCATCACGACTCCGAGCAGCGCCAGCAGCGCGCGCGCCAGGGCCGCGCCCAGCGCCGCCGTGGCGGTTTCGTCGGGCAGCATGATGTCCAGCGGCATTGCTGTTCCCCGCGTTTCTGCCGTTTGCATGGCTGTCATCGGATCTCGCACCGAGTATCGTTTCTGCTGTCGCCCCAGGCGTCGCCACGGGCCCTGTGCCCATCGCGCGCGCCTTGGATTTCTTTTTTCGCTAGCACCAACTTTGCATCGCCGGCATTGACTTCCCCACCCGTATCCGAGCATAGCGATTTGACGGCAGCTCCGATTGCGCCAGCGGCCCTGCCAATATGGGTCGATCTGGCCGATCGGATCCGCGCCTGGGGCGCGGAGCTGGGCTTTGGCGCCGTCGGCTTTGCCGACCTGGACGTGA
>CAIQGU010000020.1 GCA_903871435.1 uncultured Burkholderiales bacterium
CGGCGTGCGCGCGGCGTTTGCCGATCCGGTGGTGCGGCGCATCCTGCGCCAGATGCTCCCTGCCGTTTTTGCCGTTTCCGTGGCGCAACTGAGCCTGATCATCAATACCAATATCGCTTCGCACCTGGGGACGGGCAGCAACTCCTGGCTGTACTACGCCGACCGGCTCATGGAACTGCCGACCGCGCTTCTGGGCGTGGCTATCGGCACCGTGCTGCTGCCCAACCTGTCCAAGGCCCATGCTGCGGGCGACCCCGCGCATTACCGTGAACTCCTCGATTGGGGCTTGCGCCTGACCTGCCTGCTGGCGCTGCCCGCGGCCCTGGGACTGGGGTTGCTGGCCGATGGGCTGGTCGGCGCCATCTTCCAGGGTGGCCGCTTCAGCGCGCTGGACGTCGCGCAATCGGCCGCGGCGCTGCGCGGTTATGCCGCCGGACTGCTGGGCCTCATCGGTATCAAGATCCTTGCGCCGGGTTTTTACGCGCGGCAGGACGTGCGCACGCCGGTGCGTATCGGTGTCGTGGTGCTGTTTGCCACGCAGATCGTGAACCTCGCGCTGGTGCCGTGGCTGGCCCATGCGGGACTGGCGTGGTCGATCAGCATCGGCGCGCTGGCCAATTGCGCCTTCCTGCTCAAGGGACTGCACAGCAGTGGCATCTACTCGCCCGGACCGGAGTGGCGGGGCTTTGCCTGGCGCCTCGCGCTGGCCCTTGCCGGACTCGCGGGCGGTCTTTGGCTGGCGGAGCGCAATTTTCCGTATGCCGCGTTCGCACCGGGCACGCTGCTGGTACGGGTGCTTTGGCTGTCGGCCGCGGTGGGCGGGGCCACTGCACTGTACGGTGCCCTGCTGCTGCTGCTGGGTTTCCGGCCGCGGGATTTTGTCCTGCGGACGCGTTGAGCCCGGCAACAAGGGGCGGCCACAAACCGGGGTTCTGCAAGGTACCGGGTGGGGGCGGCCAGACCCCGGTGCCCGCGCCTGCCGCCGGGTGAACTCGGGGGCAGGGCGGAACCGCAGAGGCCGTCGCGCTGTTAGCTGATCTGGCCCAGCAGCGTCTTGGCGTCGCTCACTTCGTACTTGCCGCCTTTTTCCACGTTCAACACGGTGACGACGCCATCGTCGACCAGCATGGAAAACCGCTGGCAGCGCACGCCCAGGCCACCCGCGGTAAGGTCGAATTCCAGCCCCAGTTTCTGGGTGTACACGCCGGAACCATCGGCCATCATGCGGATCTTGCCGGTCACTTTCTGATCCCGGCCCCAGGCGCCCATGACGAAGGCATCGTTCACCGAGAAGCACCAAATCTCGTCCACACCCTTGGCGATGAGCGCGTCGTGCAGTTCCAGATAGCCCGGAACGTGCTGCGCGGAGCAGGTCGGCGTGAAGGCCCCGGGGAGGCCGAAGATCGCGATTTTCTTGCCATGCGTGAGGTCCTGCACGGCAAAGGTGTTGGGTCCGATGGAGCAGCCCGCCGATTCCACCTCGATGAATTCCTGCAGCTTGCCTTCCGGCAGCTTGTCGCCCACTTTGATCGTCATGTTCCTACTCCCTCGAATGAAAACCGTCTCGAACGGAGTGTACGCGGGCGTTGTTACGGCTTCCCCCGGTCATACCGGGATTACGCGGGCGTCCAAAAACCGTCGCCAGCGGTGCGACGCCCCTGCCAGCGGCCGTCGTCAGCGCGGTGGCATGCGCAGCGCGCCGTCGATCCGTATCACCTCGCCGTTGATCATTGCATTACGGATGACTTCGGCGACGAGCTGGGCAAATTCCGCCGGCCGCCCCAGGCGTGCCGGGAAAGGCGCCTGGGCGCCGAGCGCCGCGCGTGCTTCGGCGGTCATGCCGGCCAGCATGGGTGTCTCGAAAAGGCCGGGGGCCAACGCAACGCAGCGTATGCCGCTGCGGGCAAGATCGCGGGCGATGGGCAAGGTCATGGCGGCGACCCCACCCTTGGAAGCGGCGTAGGCTGCCTGCCCGATCTGGCCGTCAAATGCCGCCACCGAGGCGGTGTTGATGATGACCCCGCGCTCTTCATCCTGCGCGGGCGCCTGTTGCGCCATGTCCGCCGCCGCCAGCCGCAGCAGATTGAACGTACCGATCAGGTTGATGGACACGACGCGTGCAAATACGTCGAGCGCGTGCGGGCCGTCGCGCCCCACCGTGCGCTCGCCCTGGAGTATGCCGGCGCAGCTGACGAGCCCGCGCAG
>CAIQGU010000021.1 GCA_903871435.1 uncultured Burkholderiales bacterium
ATGGGCGGCGGGCTCTTCGCCATGGGGACACTGACGGCGACGATGGAGATTGACGCCGGCGGCTTTGGCGGAATGACCATCGGCGCCTGGGGCGCCGTGCAGGCGACCGCCGCCGGACTGGGCATAGCACTGGGCGGCGCGCTGCGCGACTTCTTTGGCAACCTTGCTCTCAGCGGAGCCTTGGGCGCGGCCATGGACGGCCCGGCAACGGGTTATCAGGTGGTCTATCACCTGGAGATCGCGTTGCTCTTTGCCACCCTTATCGCAATTGGCCCCCTTGCAAGCCGTCTGGGCAACGGAGTACAGGCGCAAGTTAACGCGCGCTCTCAAAAACCGCTAGGCCTGGGCACGGAGCCTGGCTGGTCGACACTTTCGTAAGGAGAAGACGATGGAAGGCACGGGAAATATTGGTGGCTATCTGGACGTAGCCCAGGTCGTTCTGTACATGTTCTGGATGTTTTTTGCCGGACTGATTTTCTATCTGCACCGCGAGAACAAGCGCGAAGGCTATCCGCTCGACTCCGACCGCACGGACCGTTCGGGCGGGCGCGTGCTGGTGGTGGGTTGGCCGCCCCTGCCCAAACCCAAGACGTACACACTGCCCCATGGTGGAACGCAGACGCTGCCCAACGACCGGCGCGACACGCGGCCCATCGCGGCCGTGCCCACGGCCGGGTTCCCGGGCGCGCCGTTGGAGCCCACCGGCAATCCCATGCTCGATGGCGTTGGGCCGGGAGCCTATGCGGAGCGTCATGACGAACCCGACATGACCTACGATGGCCATATCAAGATCGTGCCGATCCGCGTTGCGCAGGACTTCTTCGTCGTCAAGGGTTCGCATGACCCGCGCGGCAAGCCGGTCTTTGGCGCCGATGGCGAACAAGGCGGAACGGTGGTGGACCTATGGGTGGACCGTTCCGAAGGCGTGCTGCGCTACCTGGAAGTGGACACCGGGTCGCGGCGCGTGCTGCTGCCGGCAACGTTCTCCAACGTGAAAGGCCACAAGGTGCAGGTGGATTCCATTCTGGGCAGCCAGTTCGCCCAGGTACCCGGCTTGCGCAATCCCGACGCCGTGACGCTGCTCGAGGAAGACAAGATCTGCGGCTATTATGGCGGCGGTACGCTGTACGCAACGGCCGAGCGCCGGGAGCCCCTGATATGAGCGTCAATGAAGTTGGCGGCGATGGCATGAACGGCAGCGCGGTAGAGCGCATTGCGGGCATCCACGAAGACCTGCCACTGGGTGAGCGCGTGCTGTGGCAAGGCGCGCCTTCCTGGTTTTCACTGGCGCGCCACGCGTTTCATATCCGCGAGGTTGCCGCTTATTTCGTGCTGCTGGCGGCTTCGTCAGCCGTCATGAACCTGATTGATGGCGTGCCCGTTACCGGCGCGGCCGCGCCGCTGGGCGTCGGAGCGGTCGGCTGCCTGCTGCTGGCTTTCCTGGCCTGGCTGAGCAGCCGCACCACCACCTACGCCGTGACTACGCGCCGCGTGTTCCTGCGCGTCGGCATCGCCCTGCCACTGACCATCAACCTGCCGCTGCGGCGCATCGAAGGGGCTGCGCTGGCCCTGCACCGCGATGGCTGCGGTGACCTGCCGCTGAGCCTGGAAAAGGGTCCGCACCTGGCGTTCCTGCACCTCTGGCCGCATGCACGTCCCTGGCACCTCAAGCACCCCGAACCGATGATGCGCTGTATCGCCCAACCCGAACACGTCGCCCGCATCCTGGCCGATGCCCTGCAGGTTTCCCACGCCGAGCAGGCCGCCCGCGCAGCGCAGGATGTTGCAGACGGCACGACGACAACAGAGGAAACGGCAGGCGCGGCGGTGTCGACGGCGCCCGTGCCGTCGCACTCCATGGGAATTGGCGCGCGCCATCTGCACGGCAGCCTGTCCACCGGCCAGCAGCACGGCTACGGCGCAGCCGCCTGAAGAACAGCAACATACGACAGAAAGCAATCATGAGCGATCCCTTCGATAACGTACCCTTCCCCCACTGGCCCCTGCGCGCGGCGGCGGGTCTTGCCGTGTTCGCGCTGCTGGCCACGATCGGCGCGCGTTACCTCGGATTGGGCACTAACCTGCAGACCGAATCACCCGTGCGGGCGGAACGCCAGTTGCGCTTTGTTGAACATCTTGCCGGCGGCAATGGCATAGGCGCAGGCGGCATCGATGTCATCGACGCGCGCACCAACCAGAAGATCGACGAGCTGCGGCCCGGCACCGACGGTTTCATGCGCGCCACGCTGCGGGGTCTGGCGCGCGAACGGCGCCGTAACGGCCTGGGCCAGGAAGTGCCCTTTGAGCTGGCCCTGCACGCCGATGGCACCTTGACGCTGGCCGACCCGGCGACGGCGCGCAGTATCCAGTTGCAGGCCTTTGGCCCCTCGAACTCGGGCGCCTTCGCCCGTCTGCTCACTGCCGGAACCAACAGCCCCGCGCCACACATGACCATAGCGCCCCTCACGGCGCCCCGGCTGACGCCGCCACAGGCCGCGGCCAGCCCGGCAGACACGCAGTTGGCGGCAGGCTTGCCGCAGCAGGCACCCACCCGTTAAAGCAGGAGAACACCCCCATGGACATCACTGAAAACATTGCCAGTGCCCAGGACGCCACCAAGGTGGCGCACGATGAGTCGCTGCTGAGCCCGCGTTTCTACAAGACCGACTTCGCCGCCATGGACCGCTTCGATTTCAAGCCGCTGCGCAGCGAGTGGGACACCCTGTTTGCCGAGTTCGAACGCGACGTCAACCGCAGCCACTTCGAACGCGACGAGCAGTTCAAGGCCGAGGTGCAGGCGCTTCCCGAAGGCCTGCGGCGCGAGTTCCTGCACTTTCTCATCAGCTCGGTCACGGCCGAGTTTTCGGGCTGTGTCCTCTACAACGACATCAAGCAGAACGTGCAGAACCCGGACATGAAGGCCCTCATGGGCTACATGGCGCGCGACGAATCCCGGCACGCCAACTTCATCAACCGCTGCCTGCGCGATTTCGACCTTGGCATCGACCTGGGCAACCTGAAGCGCACCAAGGACTACACGTTCTTCAAGCCCAAGTACATCTACTATGCCAC
>CAIQGU010000022.1 GCA_903871435.1 uncultured Burkholderiales bacterium
ATCCGCATCGCGGAACGTGCGCGGGATCTGTCGGCGAAGATGCCGACGATTAAAGTATCCAATACTTGAGAGCCCTCACCCTAACCCTCTCCCGCAAGCGGGAGAGGGGATGATTTGCACCCTCTCCCGCAAGCGGGAGAGGGGATGATTTGCACGCTCACCCGCTCGTGGGAGCGGGGATGATTTGCACCCTCACCCGCTCGTGGGAGCAGGGATGATTTGCACCCTCTCCCGCTTGCGGGAGAGGGCAGGGGTGAGGGTCAGCGCCCCGGTTCCACCGCCACTGGCCTCGCAATCCGGTATCCGTATTTTTCCGCCGTCAGCTCCGCCAATATCGCCACCGCAATCTCCGGCGGCGTGCGCGCGCCGTTTTTAAGCCCCACCGGCCCATGCAGCCGCGCCAGCTGCGCATCACTCACGTCGAACTCCTTGAGCCGCTCCTTGCGCTTTTCCTGGTTGCGCTGCGAGCCGATGGCACCCACGTAGAAAGCATCCGAGCGCAAGGCTTCCATCAGCGCAAGGTCGTCCAGCTTGGGGTCGTGGGTGAGGGCGATCACTGCCATGTGCGGATCGGGCCGCAGGTCATTCACGGTGTCGTCGGGCATGGTGCGCAACAGCGTGGTTCCGGCTACCGGCCAGATGTCCGCGTATTCCTCGCGCGGGTCGCAGATGATCACCTGGTAATCCAGCGCAAGTGCCATCTCGGCTACATATTGCGCCAACTGACCCGCGCCGATGATGAGCAGGCGCCATTGCGGTCCGTGAACGGTCACCAGGGATGCGTCATCGATCGTCAGCGCGTCGAACCCGTTGCCATCGCTCAGCGCGACAGCCCCGCTCAGCATGTCCAGCCGCCGCGTCGTCTGGCGCCCGGCACTCACGCGCTCGAGCAGCGCGTCGATCTGCGACGCCGACGACAATGGCTCCAGCACCAGCTCTATCGTGCCCCCGCAGGGCAATCCGAAGCGATTGGCTTCTTCCGCCGTGATGCCGTATTTCACGCGCCGGGGCAGGGCCAGTGCCATGGCGCCCTGGCGCACCCGGT
This sequence comes from uncultured Burkholderiales bacterium, assembly GCA_903871435.1. Taxonomy (GTDB): domain Bacteria; phylum Pseudomonadota; class Gammaproteobacteria; order Burkholderiales; family Burkholderiaceae_F; genus GJ-E10. The sequence goes on from CAIQGU010000022.1 coordinate 1,046, forward strand.
CTATCAGGTCGTCCTCGATGCAGCCGCCCGACACCGAGCCCACGATCTGGCCGTCGGACCGTATGACCACCAGCGCGCCCAGCGGACGCGGCGCGGATCCCCACGTGCGTACCACCGTTCCCAGCACGGCGCCATGGCCGTCCCGTATCCACTCGGCGGCTTTTTTGAGTACCTGGGTATCGACGCTATCCATGACCTGCTCGGGTTATGCGCGCGCCCCCGCGCCGCGGCCGGGAACGATATCAGGTGCGGGCCGCACCGCCCACGGCAGTTCCCAGGGCTCAGTAAATCTTGCCGCGGGCGTCGATGGGCCAGACGGCTTCCACACGGCCTTTGCGCGTGGCCACCATCCATTCGTGCAGGTTGACCGTGGGATCGCAATGGCTGGGCACCAGCAAGGCCTTGTCGCCCAGCTTGATCGAAGCGCCATCGTCGGACCGCATCAGCACGGTGTGTTCATCGGAGACATTGCGCACGCGCCAGCCTTCGAAGGCGGGCTGCGCCGGCCCCAGGTCGGTGGAGAACGCCTTCAGGCCAGCGTCCAGGGTGGCGCGTCCGTCCTGCAGGCTCATGACCGAGGCAAGCACGAAGAGCGCCACCTGGAAGGCCGGCCCCTGGCCGTCGGGTTCGTTCTTGGTGTAGTCCACGTCCATGAAGAGGTAGGAGCCGGGCTGCACTTCCGTGTACACGCCGCTGGCGATGTCAGAGGGCAGGGTGCCCGTGCCGCCGCCCGTTACCACGTCGCAGGGTAGGCCCGCACCCAGGACGGCGTCGCGCGCGCGGGCGACGCGCGCCGCGGCTGCTTCGGCGGCTGCGCGCCGCTCGGGCACGCCGCGCCGGTGTTGCGCAAGACCGGCGTAGGCCTGCAGGCCGCGGAAATTGAAAGCAGGACTGCCGTGCAACAGGCCCGCCAGTTCAATGATGGCGGCCGAATCGGTGAGCCCCGCGCGATTTTGTCCCACATCGACTTCAATATAAGCGTCGACGGTAACTTCCTCGGCCACGCAAATTGCCGCCAGTTGGCGCGCAACGTCGATGTTGTCGACGCAGACGCCCAGGCGGGCCGGCGCATACGCGCGTGCCACGCGGGCCAGGCGACGCATCTTGCCCTCGCCCACGATCTGGGTGGTGATGAGCACGTCGTTGACGTTGCCGGCCAGCATGACCTCCGCTTCGCCAAGCTTGGCGCAGCAAACGCCCACGGCGCCGGCCTCCACCTGCTGGCGAGCCAGTTCCGCGCACTTGTGGGTCTTGGCGTGGGGCCGCACGCGCACACTGCTGCCGGCAACCGCCGCCATGAGTAGGGCGGCATTGGCCTCGCACTTGTCCAGGTCGAGGATCAGTGCCGGGGTATCGATTTCCTTGAGCAGATCGCCCGGCTGCGCGGGTATCCAGTCCGTCGGCACCGTGCGCCGCGGACGGAACTCCTTGAGCACGCTACCTTGCTCAGCGGCGGTCCAGTCGATTGCCATGTTTGCATCAAAACCCGAGAAATTCCCAAGTACACACCTGCGGCCAGTCCGCAGCGGTTTTGTATCCGACAATCGGGGTGTACGCAAGTCGCGGCTAAGTTGTGGGATATCGGCTACATGGCCGAAATCGCCCTGCGGCGCCCACCGTCGCCCCCCTGCGGTGGCGGGGTCCGCCCCAGCGGCGTGCCCGGGGCCGGACGTACCGTAAAATCACAAGCCTATTCAAGGACATCGCAATGACCATCAAGAGTGACCGCTGGATCCGTCGCATGGCGGCGCAGGGCATGATCGAGCCTTTCGAGCCCGGTCAGGTGCGCGAAGTGGGCGGCCAGCGCATCGTTTCCTACGGCACGTCCAGCTACGGCTACGACATCCGCTGTGCGGCCGAATTCAAGATCTTCACCAATATCAACAGCACCATCGTCGACCCCAAGGCCTTTGACCCGGCCTCGTTCGTCGATGTCGCGGGCGACGTCTGCATCATTCCACCCAATTCCTTTGCCCTTGCACGCACGGTGGAATATTTTCGCATCCCGCGCAACGTCCTCACCATCTGCCTGGGTAAGAGCACCTACGCCCGCTGCGGGATCATCGTCAACGTAACGCCCCTGGAGCCCGAGTGGGAAGGCCACGTGACGCTGGAGTTCTCCAACACCACGCCGCTGCCCGCCAAAATCTATGCAAACGAGGGCTGCGCCCAGGTCATCTTCATCGAGTCCGACGAAGTCTGCGAAACCTCGTACCGCGACCGCGGCGGCAAGTACCAGAGCCAGACGGGCGTGACGCTGCCGCGGACCTGAGACGAACCTGAGACGGACCCTATGGTGTATTCTTCCGCAACGCTCGTGACCGCGACGTGGGAGAGTGTCAGAACGCAGGGTGTGGCGCATCGGCCGCCCTTGCGACACTGGCCGCCGAAGGCGCAATGCCCGTAATCGCTCAGGTCCAAGAACCGCGCCGCGCGGGCGTCTCTGGAGAGACCGGACGGAATGTCCGGCGCCGAAGGGGCAAGAAGCAGCAGGGTGGGTGCCGCTGAAAGCAGCGCCGTCCCAGGGCTTCTGAACTCTCAGGCAAAAGGACAGAGGGGCGACCATCGAAACCTCGATGGGCCGTCCCTGTTCCGGATTCGCCAGATGCTCAAACACACCCCCCTGTTCGAATTGCACAGCGCCGCCGGCGCGCGCATGGTTGATTTTGGCGGCTGGGAAATGCCCATCAACTATGGCTCGCAGATCGAGGAGCACCACGCGGTGCGCCGCGACTGCGGCATGTTCGACGTCTC
>CAIQGU010000023.1 GCA_903871435.1 uncultured Burkholderiales bacterium
ACCGGCCATGAACTCGAATTCGAAGGCGGCTACCACCACGGGTATGGCCCGTATGGCGCCGGAGTAGACGACCATGGCGTCGGATTCGCCGGTGTCGCGCGCGGCGTCGGTGAGCCGGTCGCTGTACTTGCGGCTGTCCTTGAATCGCAGCGTGTCCACCGGCAGGACTTCCTGGCCGATCTCAAAGCGGCCTTCCGGATCGAGCAGCGCATCGAGGCGTTCGCGCGTGCGGATGCGCATGTGGTGACTGCACTTGGGGCACACCTGCAGGCTGCGTTCGAGCTCCGCGCTGTAGAGCACCGCCTCGCACCCCGGACACTTGGTCCAGACGCCTTCGGGCACGGTCTTGCGTGCGCCGCCCGGCTTGATACGGGGAGGTAAGAGCTTTTCAATCCAACTCATGCAGCTTCCTTCGATGCCCTGGCATCAGACTTCAGGCCGCGCCGTCGATGGCAGCGCGTATTCCGGATATGAGCCCGTAGGCCGCTGGCAGCGCCGAACCGGGTTTTGCCTGTTCGATCTCTTCCACCAGCCGGCTGCCGACGACGACCGCATCGGCAACCCGTGCCACGGCCCGCGCACCGGCGCCGTCACGGATGCCAAAACCCACCGCCAAGGGCAGTTTGCTGCGCTCGCGTATGGCCGGCAATCGCGCGGCCACGGCATCGACATCCAGATTACCGGCGCCCGTGGTGCCCTTAAGGCTCACGTAATAGAGGAATCCCCGGGCATATTGCGCCACCCGGGCGATACGTTCGGGCGTGGAGGTGGGGGCCAGGAGGAAAATGAGGTCGATTCCCACCTTTTGCAGGGCCACGGCAAAGGCCTCGCACTCTTCCGGCGGATAGTCCACCACGATGACGCCGTCGACGCCCGCCTGGGATGCCGCGGCCACGAAAGCGTCGGTGCCAAAGTGTTCGATGGGGTTGGCGTATCCCATGAGCACCACCGGCGTGGTGTCGTCACCGCGGCGAAAATCGCTGACCATTTGCAGGCAGCTGCGCAGGCCCACGCCGTTGCGGATGCCGCGTTCGGCGGCGCGCTGGATGGTGGGGCCATCGGCCATGGGGTCGGAAAACGGCACGCCCAGTTCGAGGATGTCGGCGCCGGCGCGCACCAGTTCGTGGAGCAGCGGCACCGTGAGCTCGGCGGCTGGGTCGCCACCGGCGATGTAGGTGATGAGCCCGGTGCGGCCACGGGCTTGCAGGTCGGCAAAACGCCCGGCAATGCGGCTCGCGCCGCGCGTTACGGTCGTCACGCTCATCAGGTCAGCCGAATCGGACCGGAGCCCGTGACCGCGCCCATGTCCTTCATGCCACCCGCTTCGGCGATGATGTTCAGGTCCTTGTCGCCACGGCCGCTCAGGTTCACGAGCAGCACCTTGTCGGGCGACAGCGTGGGCGCGAGGCGCGCCGCATATGCCAACGCATGGCTCGATTCCAGTGCCGGGATGATGCCTTCGATGCGGCAGCAATCGTGAAAGGCCTTGAGCGCCTCGGTATCGGTCACGCCCACATACTGCGCACGGCCGGAATCCTTGAGCCAGGCATGCTCGGGGCCGACGCCCGGGTAGTCGAGGCCCGCACTGATGCTGTGGGTTTCCTGGATCTGGCCATCGGCGTTTTGCAGAAGATAGGTGCGGTTGCCGTGCAGCACGCCCGGCGTGCCCCGCTCCAGGCTGGCGGCATGGCGCCCGCTGTCCAGGCCTTCGCCGGCAGCTTCCACACCGATGAGCTGCACGTCGCGGTGATTGATGTAATCGTAGAAGATGCCCATGGCGTTGCTGCCGCCGCCCACGCAGGCAATCACCGCATCGGGCTGGCGGCCGATCATCTCGGGCATCTGGGTGAGGCATTCCTTGCCCACCACGGAATTGAAGTCGCGCACCATCATGGGATACGGATGGGGGCCGGCCACCGTGCCGATGATGTAGAAAGTATCGTCAACGTTGGTGACCCAGTCGCGCATGGCCTCGTTGAGCGCGTCTTTCAACGTGCGCGAACCGCTTTCCACCGGCCGCACTTCCGCGCCCAGCAGCCGCATGCGATAGACGTTGGCTGCCTGGCGGCGCACGTCCTCGGAACCCATGTACACCACGCAGGACATGCCAAAGCGCGCCGCCACGGTGGCAGTGGCCACGCCGTGCTGGCCGGCGCCGGTTTCGGCGATGACCCGCTTCTTGCCCATCTTGCGGGCGAGCAGGGCCTGGCCGATGGTGTTGTTGATCTTGTGCGCGCCGGTATGGTTGAGGTCTTCGCGCTTGAAATAGATTTGCGCGCCGCCCAGCATCGCGCTCCAGTTGCGGGCCGCGTAGATGGGGCTGGGGCGGCCCACAAAATGCTTCAGTTCGTCATGGAATTCGGCGATGAAGGCCGGATCGGTGCGGCTGGCCGCATAGGCATCGCGCAGGCCATCGAGCGCGCGAAACAGTGTCTCGGAAACGAAGGTCCCGCCATAAGGACCAAAATGACCACGCGCATCGGGCAAATCGTACAGATTCATGCTGCTCCACCTTGAAACGCAACCATATCCGCAGCGGCGCGGGCATCGGCCGTCTGCACAGCGACGAGGAACTCGCGCATAAGCTCCGCGCTCTTGATGCCGCGAGCCGACTCGACTCCGCTGCTCACGTCCACTCCGTAAGGGCGCACCGCGCTGATTGCCGCCGCCACATTATCCGCCCGCAGGCCTCCCGCCAGGATCAGCGGCAGTTGGCGCTGTTCTTGCGCCGGCAATCTTTCCCAGGGAAACGTGCGCCCTGCCCCGCCATAAACCACTTTGCCATCGGCCGCTGGATGATCCGCGGGGGTATCGGCCAGAAGGGCAGACGCACCAGGGAACTGCTGCTCGAAGTTTAGCAAATCCACTCCGGCAGCCACTGCCACGGCCCGCAGGTAGGGCCGGCCCAAAGACCCACAGAATTCGGGGCTTTCCGAGCCATGAAACTGCATTATCGCCTGGGGCACGCTCGCCAGCGCCGCCAGGATCTGCTCGCGCGCGGCATCGACAAACAGCAACACCGGTGTGACCCAGGGGGGCACGGAACGGGCCAGGTGGGCAAGGCGCCCGGGGTCGACATAGCGCGGGCTGCCGGCGAAACAGACAAAACCCACCGCGTCCGCGCCGAGCGCGCCGGCGGCGCGCACGTCTTCCTCGCGCGTCAGGCCGCAGATTTTTACGCGTGTTCGGTGGACAGTCATGACAGCAGGACGGGTTCACCCGCAAGCGGCAGGCCGAACGCCAGATCGTACTCGACCCCCGCGAAGTAAAGCCCGGCGGCCTCAAAGGTTGCCGCCGCCCTGCCCCGGTCGCGCGCCGCCAGAACCGCCGCCGCCCAAGCCGGCTCGCGCCGGCCGGTACCGACCTCGACCAGGGTGCCCACGATATTGCGGACCATGTGATGCAGAAAGGCATTGGCGGTAAAGCGCAGCCGCAACAGCGCAGCGCCGGCCGCCGCCACTTCCAGGCGGCTCAGCGTGCGCACCGGGCTCTTGGCCTGGCACTGCGAGGAGCGAAAGGAGGTGAAATCATGCGTGCCCAGCAGCAGGCTGGCCGCCGCCTGCATCGCCGGCAGGTCCAGGGGACGGAATACCCAGCCCGCGCGGTGGTCCAGCAGGGGCGAGCGCACGGGATCGTTGAGGATCCAGTATTCATAGTGGCGGACGCGGGCACTGAAACGTGCGTGGAAATCCTCCGGCACCCGGCGCGCCCAGCGCACGGCGACCTGGCCGGGGAGGTAGCGGTTGACGCCGCGGACCCACGACTGCAGTTCGCGATCGCGGGTGGTATCGAAATGCACCACCTGGCCGCGGGCGTGCACACCGGCATCGGTGCGGCCCGCGCAGACCGTGGCGAGGGGTTCATCGGCAAAAGCCGCCAGCGCCGCCTCGAGCACGTTCTGCACGGTGCGCCCGTGCACCTGGGTCTGCCATCCCTCGAAGGAGGAACCGTCGTACTCCAGGCCCAGGGCTATGCGCTGGCGGGTCACCGCCGGAGATCAGACTTCGACGAGCTTGATCAGCTCCACGGCCTGCTGACGCTGTTCACGGGTGCCGTCTTTCATGACTTCCTCCAGCAACTCGCGCGCGCCGTCCTTCACGCCAAGATCGATATAGCCACGCGCCAGATCGAGCTTGGTCGCCATTTGCGAGGCCATCGGACTGCCCGCCTGCGTCTCGGTGCGGCGCCCCGTGAGGGCGGCATCGGCACCGGTGAGGTCAAAGTCGATGAGCGGTACCGTTGCCTGGTCGGTATTGGAACTCAGGCGCGGCATATCGCCATCGGCCATGCCACCAATGCCACCCACCAGCGTCGGCCGTGACAGCGCTTCCTCGAGAGAAGCACCCGCCGGTGCCGGCGCCGGAGCCCGCGCCGGTGCGGCGGCAGGCAGGTTCAGGTCAATCTTGGGTATGGGTACCGAACCCGTGACCGTGGGCGGTGGGGCAGCGCGCAGCGGCCCCGGGGTCGTCGGGGGGAACATCAGGTCCAGCGACGGTATCGTCGGCGGTTCCAGGGAGTTGACCGTCACGGGCGCGGGCGACTCGGTATCGCGCTCGGCCGGCAGCACTGTGGGACTGTCGATATTGAGCTTGCTGGGACCCAGATCGAAATCGAGCGAGCCAAAGTCGATGGGCGCAGCCGCCGCACGCACGGGCGGAGGTGCCGGCGGCGGCGGCGGTGCCGGAACGGGAATTGCGGCGGGACTGGTGAACTGCACCGTCTCGGGCGGAAGGCTGGCCTCGAAGCGCTGGGCCGCCGTGTTGGGCGCCGAAGCTGTCGTGGATGCTGTTTCGGCCTGCATATGGGTCTCAGGCGCCAGCGCTGTTTCCGGCAGCGGTGCGTCCAGATCGAGGCCCAGCATCTTCTTCTGATCGCCGACCATCGCCGAGAGCGTGTCGATATCGAAGCCGCTCTGGGTGATGGCGCCGGGACCCGCGTTGGTGTTTTCTCCAAGCCCACCCGACATTGGCTGGCCGCCACCGGCGCCGCGCAGGTCGGTTACCGGGCTGCCGTGCAGGGGACCATCACCGCCGGGAGCGCCCGCGTACAGCGGATTGGTGGGGTCGAGCGACTTGCCCAGTTTGGCGGCGCGGTCCCATTCATCACCGGATCCACCGGTACGGTCGTGCAGTTCCCGGGCCACGGCATTGAACGACGCGGTGTCGCCGCGGCGGGCGTAGATCTCGAGCAGCTTGACGCGCACGGGATGGCGATCGGGTTGCAGGCGCAGGGCTTCCTTGAGGATGTCCTCGGCCTGCTCCTCGCGGCCATAGGCCACGTACACGTCGGCTTCCGCGACCGGATCAACCTCGTTGGAGTCGAGCTGCGACGCCGCGGGGATGAAGCTCGAATTGAACGTGCTGGTTGCACCGGTATCGACGCTCTGACCGCCCGCCGAACCAAAGAGCGAGTTGGCCGCCATGGGATCGTCCGCCTTGAACTGATCCGACTTGCCGGTGCGCTTGCGACGCAGCAGGTTAAGCCCCACCAGGGCCAGCAGCAGCGCGCCGCCGATGCCGCCCAACACCGTGGGGGACTGCAGCATATCGGTGATGCCGCCGGAGGAATCGACCGGAGCAGGAGCCGGCGTGGGCACGGCGACCGCCTTGGGCGGCGTCACCACCGGAGCATCCTTCTTGGCTGCGGCGGCAGCTTCGGCTGCTGCAGCTGCAGCAGACTTGGCCGCCAGGGCCTTGTCCGCGGCGGCTTTCTCTGCCGCTGCCTTGTTGTCCGCGGCTGTCTTTTCGGCCAGCGCCTTGTCTGCTGCTGCCTTTTCGGCCGCCGCCTTGGCGGCAGCCTTGTCGGCTATGACCTTGTCCGCAGCTGCCTTCGCCTCGTCGGCCTTCTTCTTGGCAGCCGCATTCTTGGCTTCGAGTTCCGTTGCCTTGCGCAGATCGTCGTTGGTCTTCTTCAGCGCAGCGGCTCTTTCTGCTTCTTCCTTGAGCGCGCGCTGGCGGGCAACCTCTTCATCCTTCTTGGCTGCCGCAGCAACCGCCGCTGCCGCCTTGGCGTCGGACTTGGCGATCTTGAGCTGATCTCCGGTCTTGGGCGCAGCGCCCTTGTCGTCCACCTTTGCGCTTACCTTGCCTTGGCCAGCAGCAGTGGGCTGCTTGTCGGGCACCGGCGCGGCCGCGGCGGCCACCTGACCCAGGCGGCTGCGATAAGCCGCAAAGTCCGCGCTTTGCGCGGCAACTTCGCGTTGCGCCTGGGTGGGGTCGATTCCCGAGGCGGCATCGTTGGTCGGCACAACCACATCTCGACCGGCCAGCAGGCGGTTCATGTTGCCGCCGATGAAGGCGTTGGGATTGGCCTGCACCAGGGCAACCAGCATCTGGTCCAGGGAAACGCCGTTGCCCTTGTTCTCCAGCGCAATCTTGCCCAGGGTATCGCCCGCCTTGACGCGTACCGATGACGGCGTGGCACGCGCAGGCTGGGACGCAGGAGCCTGGGAAATGGGTGCAGGAGCCGGCGCCGGCCGCTGGGCCACCGGCGGGGGAACCGGAGCCGGCATCGGTGCAGGAGGCGCCACGGGGGCGGGAGCGACGGGCGCAGGCGCAACCGGCTCGGCTGCAACCGGCCCTGGCGCCGGCGCGGGAGCGGCGACGGGCGGGGGTGCTGCGGCCGGAGCGACGATTTCGGGCGACTGCTTGAGCCCGGGGGGATCGAGCAGCACGGTGTACTCGCGCAAGACGCGTCCGCCAGACCACGTCAGTTCCAGCAGCAGGTCGAGATAGGGTTCGCTGATGGCCTGCGCCGAGGTGACGTGCACGGAGTAGCTGCCGTCGGGGCGGGTCTGCAGATCGAAGCGCAACTGGGTGAGCGCCGGATTGAATTCGAGATTGGCCTGCTTGAAGGCCGCCTGGGAGGCAAGCCGCACCTGCAACGAGGGCGCCTCGTCCCGGCCCACGGCCGGCACATCGACTTCCGCATCCAGGGGCTGGCCGAGTTCGGAGTGCACGTTGAGCCGGCCCAGGCCCGCGGCGTGCACGGGCGGCGCCAGCAGCACGAGCGCAAGGCCGCACAGCAGGACGGCGACCGCGAGGGTACCCCGGTGCGCATCCGGCGCGAGGCGCGCCAGCGCGCGCGGACGCGGCTGCCGCATACGGTCCGCGTCCATGGAGTTCAGGGACTGCCCAGGGCGCGCCAGCAGGTGATCGGAAACTTGCATGTCAGGCATATGAATTCGCGGCGGCACAAGCGCCTCCCCGTTCGAGGAAGTTACGGTTTTCGAAAATAACATCAGACACTTACACACGCAAGTTTAGAAACACCAAGAGATGCCATTCTGGTTGAATTAAGGCATTGCCATACCGCATATTCGTCGCTTATCGCGTTCCACCGGGTTCAATCCGGGAGTTCAATCCGGCCTGCCCAGGAGGATAGCCAGCATGCGGCGCAGCGGTTCCGCGGCCCCCCAGAGCAATTGGTCTCCGACGGTGAAGGCGGAAAGGTACTCCGGTCCCATCGCCAGCTTGCGCAGGCGGCCGATGGGCACTTCCAACGTGCCGGTGACCCGCGCCGGCGACAAGCCCGCAATGCTCTCATCGCGGCGATTGGGAATGACCCGTACCCAGCGATTGGCGCGCGCAAGCAAGGATTCAATCTCGGCCAAGGGCAGGTCGCGGTTGAGCTTGATGGTGAGCGCCTGGCTGTGGCAGCGCATGGCGCCGATACGCACGCAAAGCCCTTCGACGATCAGCGCGCCGGGTTGACCCATGGCCGGACGCCCGAGTATGCGGTTGGCCTCGGCGGCCCCTTTCCACTCTTCGCGACTGGTGCCGTTTCCCAGGTCCTTGTCGATCCAGGCAATGAGATTGCCCGCGAGCGGGGCGCCAAAATTCTCCGTGGGGAAGGACGGGTCGCGCAAGGTCGCGCTGACCGTACGGTCGATATCGAGGATCTGCGCCGCCGGGTCGGCAAGCGCGGCGCGCACGGGATCATGGAGCCGGCCCATCTGCTCGAGCAGCTCGCGCATGTTCTGGGCCCCGGCACCCGAAGCGGCCTGATAGGTCATGGCGGTAACCCACTCGATGAGTCCGGCCTTGAGCAGTCCATCGAGCGCCATCAGCATCAGGCTCACGGTGCAGTTGCCACCGATGAAATCCCGCACCCCGCTGGCGAGCGCCGCGTCGATGACCGGCCGGTTCACGGGGTCGAGGATGATCGTCGCGTGCTCGCGCATGCGCAGCGCCGACGCGGCGTCGATCCAGTAGCCGTTCCAGCCAGCCGCGCGCAATCGTGGATGCACGTCCAGCGTGTAATCGCCGCCCTGGCACGAGACGATGGCATCACAAGCGGCCAGCGCTGCAAGATCGTGGGCATCTTCCAGGCGCTCGGCCGCACCTGGCAGCTGCGGCGCGGGCGCGCCCGCCTGCGAACTCGAGAAAAAGACACTGTCAAAATGGGCGAAATCGCCCTCGGCCTGCATGCGCTCGCGCAGCACGGAGCCGACCATGCCCCGCCAGCCGACAAATCCCACCTTCATGGAGCTGCCCATGGCGCTCAGGCCCCCGCCGCAAGCGCATGGACCACGGCGTCTCCCATGGCGCTGGTGGAGACCGGCGTCTCACCACCACGCGCCAGGTCCGCCGTGCGCAGCCCGGCAAGCAGCACGTGTTCCACGGCGCGCTCGATGCGCTGCGCGTGCGCTTCCGCGCGCAGCGAAAAGCGCAGCAGCATGGCGGCCGACAGGATGGTGGCCAGCGGGTTGGCGATGCCCTTGCCGGCGATGTCCGGCGCGGAGCCGTGAATCGGCTCGTACAGGCCCTTGTGGTTGCTGTCGAGCGATGCCGAGGGCAGCATGCCGATGGAGCCGGTGAGCGCGGAGGCTTCGTCGGAGAGGATGTCGCCGAACATATTGCCGGTGACGATGACATCGAACTGGCGCGGGTCGCGCACCAGTTGCATGGCGGCGTTGTCCACGTACATGTGGGTCAGCGCCACGTCGGGGTAGTCGCGCGCCGTTTCCGTGACGACCTCGCGCCAGAGCTGGGTGGTCTCCAGGACGTTGGCCTTGTCCACCGAGCACAGGCGCCGGCCCCGCACCCGCGCGGACTCGAAGCCCACGCGCGCAATGCGCCGGATTTCGCTCTCGGAATAGCGCATGGTGTCATAACCTTCGCGCTCGCCCGACGGCAGCGTGCGTATGCCGCGCGGCTGGCCAAAATAGATGTCGCCCGTGAGCTCGCGGATGATGAGGATGTCGAGCCCATCGATCACCTCGGGCTTGAGCGCGGATGCCGCGCCCAGGCCGGGAAAGATCCGTGCGGGGCGCAGGTTGGCAAAGAGACCCAGTTCCTTGCGCAGCCGCAGCAGACCTTGCTCGGGGCGCTGCGCCCGCGGCGCCGTGTCGTAGCGCGGACCGCCCACGGCGCCAAAGAGTATGGCGTCGCTCGCGCGGGCCAGTTCCAGGGTCTGCGGTGGCAGAGGGTCGCCATGCCGGTCGACCGCAATGCCCCCCACGTCGGCAAAGGTGGTCTGCAACCGCAGCCCAGCCGGCTCGAGCGCCCGCAGGACCTTGAGCGCTTCCTCGATGACCTCGGGACCGATGCCGTCTCCGGGCATTACGGCAATGTGCATGCCATTCCTCCGTATATTGCTAATTTTGGCGCTGTTGGCCCCAAGCTCGGGCGAGTTGCCGGTTGCGCAGGTCGCGAATCAAATCGGCAAGTCGCGCGCCAGCCACGGGAAGCGGCGCATCCGCAGCGCTTCGAATTCGCGAATTTCGTCGGCGTGGCGCAACGTAAGACCTATGTCGTCCCAACCATTGAGCAGACATTCGCGGCGGAAGGCGTCGACATCAAAATGCCATGCCGAGCCATCGGGCGCCTGGACCCGTTGCTCGACCAGGTCCACCGTCAGCTGGTACCCGGGCTGCAAGGCGACCGCCTGGAACAGGCCATCGACCACGCGCTCGTCCAGCACCACCGGAACGATGCCGTTCTTGAAGCAGTTGTTGTAGAAAATATCGGCAAAGCTGGGGGCGATGATGGCGCGCAAGCCAAACTCGGCGATGGCCCAGGGCGCGTGCTCACGGCTGGAACCACAGCCGAAGTTGCGCCGCGCCAGCAGGACGGACGCGCCCCGGTAACGCGGCAGGTTGAGGACAAAATCGGGATTGGGTACGCGCGACCGGGGGTCCTGGCCGGGTTCGCCCGCGTCGATGTAGCGCCACTCATCAAACAGATTCACGCCAAATCCCGTGCGGCGGATCGACTTGAGGAACTGCTTGGGGATGATCTGGTCGGTGTCGACGTTGGGCTGGTCCAGGGGCACGACGAGGCCCTGGTGGCGGGTAAATGGCTGCATGGTGCGGGTTCCTGGATTTTCAGCCGCGTTTCAGCCGAGCAGCTGGCGAACGTCGACAAAGCGTCCCGCAATGGCGGCAGCAGCCGCCATGGCAGGGCTGACGAGGTGCGTGCGGCCACCGGCGCCCTGCCGGCCCTCGAAATTGCGGTTGGACGTGGACGCGCAGCGTTCGCCGGGCTCGAGCCGGTCGTCATTCATCGCCAGGCACATGGAACAGCCCGGCTCGCGCCATTCGAAACCGGCGGCGATGAAAACCTTGTCGAGCCCCTCGGCCTGCGCCTGCGCCTTGACCAGGCCCGAGCCCGGCACCACCAGCGCAAGTTTCACCGTGGGCGCAATGTGGCGTCCCTGCAGGACCTTGGCGGCGATGCGCAGGTCTTCGATGCGGGAATTGGTGCACGAACCGATGAACACCTTGTCGATGGCGATGGCGTCGATGGCCGTTCGCGGCGCCAGGCCCATGTAATGCAAGGCCCGCTCGATTCCGGCACGGCGCACGGGATCGGCTTCGGCCTCCGGGTCGGGAACGGCGCCGCCGATGGGCGTGACCATCTCCGGTGAAGTACCCCAGCTCACCTGCGGAACCAACGACGCCGCATCGATATCGATCACGCGGTCGTACTGCGCATCCGGGTCGCTGCGCAGGGTTTTCCAGTGCGCCACCGCATCGTCCCAGTCCGGGCCGCGCGGTGCCATGGGCCGCCCGCGGACATAGTCGATCGTGCGGCCGTCCACAGCGACCATGCCCGCCCGCGCGCCCGCCTCTATGGCCATGTTGCAAAGGGTCATGCGCGATTCGATGGACGCACTGCGGATGGCCGATCCGGCGAACTCGATCGCGTATCCCGTGCCGCCCGCCGTTCCGATGCGGGCAATGAGGGCCAGGGCAAGGTCCTTGGTGCCAACGCCCGGACCAAAAGCGCCTTCGACCCGGACCAGCATGTTCTTGGACTTGCGGGCGATCAGGGTCTGCGTGGCCAGAACATGCTCCACCTCGGAGGTGCCGATGCCAAAGGCCAGCGCGCCCAGGGCGCCGTGCGTGCTCGTATGGGAGTCGCCGCAGACCAGCGTCATGCCCGGCAAGGTCGCACCCTGCTCCGGACCGATGACGTGGACGATGCCCTGGCGCCGGTCGAGGAAGGGAAAATAGGCGGCAGCACCCACGGCGCGGATGTTGACGTCCAGGGTATCGATCTGGGCGCGCGAGGTGGGATCCGTCACACCGTCGAGACCGCGTTCCCAGCCACGGGTGGGCGTGTTGTGGTCAGCCGTGGCGACGATGGAGCTGGGCCGCCAGGGCTTGCGGCCGGCAACGCGCAGCCCTTCAAACGCCTGCGGGCTGGTGACCTCGTGGACGAGGTGGCGGTCGATGTACAACAGGGTGGTGCCGTCCGGCTCGCTGCGGACGACGTGTTCGTCCCACAATTTGTCGTAAAGCGTGCGCGGACCAGCCATGGGAAATGCGCCCCTGCGTAAGGTGAATTTAGCCCTCGATTATGCCATTGCCATTGCCATTGCCATTACCCTCACCCCCGGCCCCGCTCCCGCTCAGCGGGAGAGGGGAGTCTTGCAGCCTGCGCCGGTTGCAGCGGAGGCCAAGCCAGCCCCCTCTCCCGCCCGGCGGGAGAGGGTTGGGGTGAGGGCAATCGCGCTAGGTAACTTTCCCAGGCACCGCCGCCACATCCAGCCGCACGTCCCCGTTCTGCGCCCGATGCAACAGCGCATGATCCATCAGCACCAGCGCCAGCATGGCCTCGGCGATGGGCGTGGCGCGGATGCCGACACAGGGATCGTGACGGCCCAGGGTGGCGATGGTCACCGCCTCGCCCTCGCGATTGATCGACCTGCGCGGCAGGCGGATACTGGAGGTGGGCTTGAGCGCGATGGACACATCAATGTCCTGACCCGTCGAGATACCGCCCAGGATGCCACCCGCATGGTTGGACAGGAAGCCTTCCGGGGTGATCTCGTCACCGTGCACCGAGCCGCGCTGGTCCACCACACCGAAGCCGTCGCCGATCTCCACGCCTTTCACGGCGTTGATCGCCATCATCGCGCCCGCGATATCGGCATCGAGCTTGGCCGCCAAAGGCGCGCCCAGCCCCGGCGGCACCGGTCCCGCGCAGACCCGCACGCGCGCCCCGCAGGAATCGCCGGCCTTGCGCAAGTCGTCCATGTAGGTCTCGAGCTGGTCGACGACCGCGGCACTGGCCGAGAAAAAGGGATTGCGCGCGGTTTCGTCCCAGTTATCAAAGGGCACGACCACATCACCCAGTTGCTGCAGATGGCCACGCACCAGGGTTCCGTACTGTTCGTGCAACCACTTTTTCGCAATGGCGCCGGCGGCGACCATGGGCGCCGTAAGCCGCGCCGATGAGCGGCCGCCACCGCGCGGATCGCGCAGGCCGTACTTGCGCCAATAGGTGTAGTCGGCATGACCCGGGCGGAAACTGTCTACCAGGTCGTCGTAGTCCTTGCTGCGCTGGTCCTGGTTGCGGATCAGCAGCGCGATGGGCGTGCCGGTGGTGAGGCCCTGGTAGACACCGGAAAGTATCTCGACCCCGTCCGCTTCGCGCCGCTGGGTGACGTGCCGCGATGTGCCGGGTTTGCGCCGGTCGAGCTCGGGTTGTATGTCTTCGGCGGCCAGCAGCATTCCCGGCGGACAGCCATCGACCACGCAGCCGATCGCCGGGCCGTGGGATTCGCCGAAGTTGGTGACGCAGAACACGCGGCCGAAGGTGGATCCGCTCATGGCGCTGGACTCTTATTGCATCTGGTTAGTCGGATCTTACCGATCCGGCGCAATGATCGGCCTCGCGGGCCTGCGCTCAGCCGGTAATGGCCTGTGCCAGCGCGGTTCCGGACAGGAAAGCCGCCTCCACGCGGGCGCCACCGCACCAGTCGCCCGCGAGGCCTATGGCGCGATCGGCATCCCACAAGAAAGCCTGCGCCAGGGGTTCCGCCGCCAGGGCGGCGCCCCAGCGCAGCGCCACGCAGGACTTCTGGGCCAAGGGCCGCGCCAGTCGGGCCGCGAACGCGCGCTGCATCCAGCGTGCTGCCTCGTCCGCCGAGAGCTCGGCAAAGTTGTTCGACCACGTAGGCCGGGCCTGCAGCAGCCAGCGCTCGGCGACGCCGTTGTCGGAGCTCCGCATGGGCTTGGAGGTTTCGCATGCCGCCCAGGCGATTATGGGATCGTCGTTGATGAACGCCCCATCGAATTCGATGCCGCTGGGACGCGCCAGTGCCAGGCAAGCCGTCCAGCAGGCGTCCCAGCGCAGGGGCTCGAGCACCGGCGCAAAGTCCGTTTCGGTCCGCACGAGCGGCAGCGCGTTGACCGAGGGTATGGCAAGCACCAGCCCGTCGTAGCCCACCGGATCGAGCGCAACGTCGCCTGAACCGTAGAGCATCCAGCCGTCGCCAGTGCGCGCAATGCGCGTGACCGTAGTGTTGAGTACGACGTCCTGGCCGCGAGCGATGAACGCGGCGATGCTCTGCATGGACGGCACGCCCACGTACCGGCTGATGGTGGGCGCCAGGAACACGCCCTGACCATTGCTCAGATCGGCAAGGTTGACATCCCAGGTCCGCAACAGGTCGGCACCGACCCAGGCGCGCACTTCACCGGCGAAGGCTTCGCTCTGGAACGTGAGGTATTGCGCACCAACGTCGAAGTTGCCGACATCCGTGACCAGGCAGGCCAGCCGGCCCCCGACGGCACCACCACGTTCGAAGATCCGGACGCTGATACCCTGGGCCGCGAGCGCACGTGCGCACGTGAGGCCGGCCATTCCGGCACCGATGACGGCGAAACGGGCCGGCGCAGTCGCACTGCCTGTAGGGGAGGCCGTCATCAACGAAGGGCGTCGGAGAGCCGGGGCCGGTCGCGGATGGACTCCTTGGGCATGCGATTCTCGTAGCGTTGTTGTTGCAGCAAGGGTACCGCCATGTCGTCAGAGGGGATTACGCCATACCGGCAGTCTTGGGATCTCCCGAATGTAACGCATGGCGCGCGCAGGCATCAATCGCATCAGGGCCCTGAAACCGGCCCAGTCTTCGTGATGCAGCGCAATTTCCCCGGCTCACCCGGAAGCCGCCATCCACCTCTGGCAGCCTCCATCAACCGTTGGCGCTCTCCGGTTCGGGCCAGTCGCGGATGTAGTCCTTGAGCATGCGATTCTCGTAGCCCTGTTCTTCGAGCACGGCCCGCGCCACGTCGTGAAAGGAGATCACGCCAGCCAGCGAGCCCTGGTCAATTACCGGCACGTAGCGCATACGTTTATCGAGCATCAATCGTCGCAGCGCATCGACGTCGGTCTCGGCGTCGACCACGGTGGGGTGCGGGTCCATGGAATCGCGAACCAGTCCTTTGCCCACCCGTCCATCGTTGAGCCGCAAGGCCTGGAAGACATCGCGGAACGTGAGCATCCCGGCGAGGCGACCGTGATCCATGACCACGACTGAACCGATATCGAATTCCGTCATTGTCTGGACCGCCGACCAGAGGCTCGCGTCGGGTTGAACGGTAAAAAGTGCATTCCCCTTGGCACGCAGTACGTCATTGGCATTCATTATTTTTCTCCGTTGAAGAGTCCCCGTTGAAAAAAGTCGGAACGCAATTCCGGCATCGACCCACGATACGGCAACCAGGATGCTTGAGGGGCTGCGTGCATGGCGCGGATACGGGGGCCGGTGCTGCAGCTGACAGGCGGCGTCCACCCGGCCGCATCTCTGCGGCTCCCGAGCCGGCTGGCATCGCCGCGATGCAGCAGAATTCCCCGGCATAATTGCGGCAAGCAACCCACCGGATCCCAATGGACGCGCGCGCCGACCTCTACGCCCCGATCGAGCCCTACGACAGCGGCATGTTGCCGCTCGACGAAATCCACACCATGTATTGGGAAACGAGCGGCAACCCCAGTGGCGTGCCCGTCGTCTTCCTGCACGGGGGTCCCGGCGGCGGGTGCGCCCCCGAGCACCGGCGCTTTTTCGATCCGGCGTTCTTCCGGGTCATTTTGTACGACCAGCGCGGCGCCGGCGCGTCCACACCGTTCGCGGACGTCACCAACAACACGACCCCGCACCTCGTCGCCGACCTGGAACAATTGCGCGAGTACCTGGGTATCTCGCAATGGCTGCTGTTTGGCGGCTCATGGGGCAGCACGCTGGCGCTGGCCTATGGCCAGTCCCACCCGCAGCGCGCCCTGGGGTTTGTCCTGCGCGGCGTATTTCTCGGCCGCACCAGTGAAGTGGACTGGTTCTTCCAGGGTGCCCGCCAATTGCAGCCCGAGGCTTCGCGGCGGTTTGTCGAGATGCTGCCCGAGGCCGAGCGCGGTGACGTGCTCCGGGGGTATTTGCGCCGGCTGTTTGATCCCGATCCGCTGGTCCACCTGCCGTTCGCCCGCGCCTGGAGCGAATACGAAGGCACGTGTTCCACCCTGGTGCCCAATCCCGAAATGGTGCGCGAGTTCTCCGACGATGCCCTGGCCCTGGCGCGTCTCGAAGCCCATTTTTTTGCGCACCAGTGTTTCCTCGCGCCCAATCAACTGCTGGCCAACCTGTATCGCATACAGCATCTGCCCGCCTCCATCGTGCACTCGCGCTATGACGTGGTGTGCCCCATCGTCAGCGCGGATGAACTGGCGCGTTCCTGGCCGGGCGCGCGCTACACCGTCGTTCCCGATGCCGGACATTCGGTGTGGGAACCCTCGGTGCGCACGGCCGTCGTGCGGGAGGTCGAGCACTTCAAGCGGCGCTTTGCCGCGCTGTCCCGCCCCGCCCTGCGGCCACGCTGATCCCCCGCCCCTGAGATGGCGCCCACCGGGACGCAGCATTTCCCCGAAGGCGGCCGCCCGTCGGGCGTGCCGCCGCTTGTGACGCCGTCGTTCGCGGCGCCGCTGTTCGCAGGGTGGTTCGTCGCGTTGTTCGTCGTTTGCTGGAGCATGCTGCCGGAACTGCTGCAAACGGTGCCCCACGCCGATAACGTCGAACAACTGAACTGGGCGCATGCGCTGCAGTGGGGCTATCTCAAGCATCCACCGCTGCCCACGGCATTGCTCTGGACTGCTTCGGCGGCCTTTGGACCCAGTGCCTTTCTCACCTATTTCCTGGCCATGGCGTGTGTTGGCGCCAGCCTGCTGATCATCTGGCGCTGCGCCCTGGTGCTGGGCGGGCCGGGCGCCGGCAATGTGGCGCTGACGGCGCTGCTGCTGACCAGCGCGGATTACTACCTGATGGGGCGCGGTTCCTTCCTCAATCACAACACGGTGATGCTGCCCTTTGTCGCCGCCAGCGCCTGGGCCGTCTTGCAGATCGTGCGCGACGCACCGGGCCAATCCACCTGGCGGCCCTGGTTGCTGCTGGGCCTGGTGCAGGCGCTGGGTCTGCTCACCAAGTACCAGATGGCCATCATCATCGCTGCCAACGCCGCAGCCCTGCTGGCCTGCGGCCCATGGCGGCAGCCGGGCCGCGCGGGCGCTTTTGCCGGCCACGTGCTGCTGTGCGCCGTGGCCACGGCCCTGCCCCTGCTGCCGCATTACCTCTGGCTGCAGCAGCATGCGTTCTCCACCTTCACGTACGCCGAGCACAACCTGCTCGCCGACCTGCCGCTTTTGCAGCGCATCGGGCACACCCTGGGTTTCCTCGTGCAGCAGGTCGGACGCCTGGCGCCGGCTGCCGTGGCCCTGGGTCTGGCGCTGCTCCTGCAACGACGGCAGATGAAGGACACTGCGAGCGCACCCGGCGGCCCGGCAGGGGTCGCCGCCAAAGCCGCAGTGGACCCGAAGCTGGCGCTGGCCCTGCTCTACCTCGCGGTCGTTCCCCTGGGCATCGTGGTGGGCCTGGCGCTGGTGGGGGGCGTGGCGCCGCAGAACCATTGGGGTGCTTCGGCAACCTTGCTGTTGCCGCTCCTCCTCGCCACCCGCCTGCCGGCCGCCCGGGCATTGCGCCCGGTGGCTGCGCTGGCCGGCGTACTGGCGGTGCAGGCCATGGCCGTCATCTGGAACATTGTTGTCGCGTTCCAGTCCCCGGGCTTCCATCACAGGTTCCCGGCGCAACCCCTGGCGGCAATGGCGCAGGCCTATTGGCAGCAGCATGAGCCGGGTCCCCTGCGCGTTGTGGTTGGACCGGACTGGGACGCCGGCGCCATTGCGCTTTTCCTGCCGGGCCACCCGGCCGTGCTGGCCAGCGGCAATCGCGGACAGGCGCCCTGGGTCACCGACGACGAGCTCGCGCGCTGCGGTGCCCTCGTCTTCTGGCGGCCGGAACAGGCAGCGCAGGACCAGGTGGGAGCGGCCATTTCCGACCGCATCGAGTACCCGGTAACCCTGCAAAGCCCGGCGCGATACGCCGGTGTTGCCACGATTGCCGCCGGCATCCTGGCTCCAACGGCGCCGGGATGCGCCCAGGCTGCGCCATGAGCCCACCCTTGCGCCAGCGCTCCCGCCTGCTGGCCGGATTTTGCCGGACCGTGGATACCGTCAATGAAAAATTGAGCTGGGTCGCCGCCGCCGCCG
>CAIQGU010000024.1 GCA_903871435.1 uncultured Burkholderiales bacterium
AGCATCGCGCGCGCCCAGATCGACTCGCTGGGCAAAGCACTGGATACCTACCGCCTGGATATCGGCAACTACCCCACCACTGACCAGGGCCTGCAGGCGCTCATCACCAAGCCCGATGGGGTCGACCGCTGGGCCGGCCCGTATCTGCAAAAGCAAGTACCGCCCGACCCCTGGGCGCGCCCCTACCACTACAAGGCGCCGGGGGACCACGGCGACTACGACCTCTTCTCCCTGGGCGCCGACGGCCAACCCGGCGGCTCGGGCGAGAACGTCGACATCAACAACTGGGAGTTGGCGCCCTCCGGGAAAGCGCAGTGAACACCGCGGCCTCGTCACTGTTCGAGGTCGTAGCGGTTGCGCCCCATGGCGGGCTCCAGACCGAGCGTTTGCGCGCCGGCAGCGAGCGGCAGGCATCGGAGCAGGTGCAGTTGCGCGGGTTGCGCGTACTGTCGTGCCGGGCCATTGCGGGCAGCGGCAGTGAAACCGAAGGCTGGCGCGGCTTTCGCCGCCAGAAACTCGATGTTGGCCTCTTCACCGACGAACTGGCCGCGCTACTCGATGCCGGCCTGGGCATGGTCGATACCCTGCGCACGCTGGCCCAGAAAGAGCGTGACGGCCGGGCTCGCGAAGCGCTGGAGGCGGTGACCCGCGACATCACCGAGGGCCTGCCCCTGTCGGCGGCACTCTCCAACCGCGCCGAAGTGTTCCCGCCCCTGCTGGTGGCCTCGGTGGCGGCAAGCGAACAAACCGGCGACCTCGTTTCTTCACTGCGGCGGTACTCCACCCACCTCGAATCCATGCGGCTGCTGCGCGGCAAGCTGGTGGGGGCGGCGGTCTATCCGGCCCTGCTGCTGGGCGTGGGCGCCCTGGTGGTGTTCTTCCTGTTGGGCGTCGTCGTGCCGCGGTTCTCCACGCTGCTCGAGGGATCGCGCCACGAACTGCCGCTGGCCTCGAGCATCCTCATGTCCTGGGGCAAGGGCGTATCCGCGCATCCCCTGTTGTTTGCCTGCCTGTTCATTGGTTCCATCGTGCTGATGGTCTATGGGCTGATCCGCGCGGCGCGCAGCGGCTGGCAGGTGCCCGGCCTGCAGCGCGCCTGGCTCATCGGTTCGCTGGTGCGCCTGTTCCGCCACGCCCAGTTCTATCGCACTTGCGCCATGCTGGTCGAGGGCGGCATTCCCGTGCTGCGCGCCTTCGAGATGAGTCGGCGCCTGCTGGCCGAGGAAGACCAGCTGCAGCTCGATATCGCGCGGCGGCAGATTTCCGAGGGCAAGCCCATAGGCCCGGCGCTGTCACAGGCGGGAATCGCCGACACCGTCGCGCTGCGCATGCTGGAAGTAGCGCAGCGCACGGGCAAGCTCGCCGATGTGCTCGCGCGCATCGCCACATTCCAGGAGGCGGCCCTGGGGCGGGCCATCGATCTGGCAGCGCGGCTTGTCGAACCCGCGCTGATGATCCTGATCGGGCTCGTCATCGGTGCAATCGTCGTGCTGATGTACATGCCCATCTTCGACCTAGCCACCAG
Organism: uncultured Burkholderiales bacterium; assembly: GCA_903871435.1. Lineage (GTDB taxonomy): Bacteria > Pseudomonadota > Gammaproteobacteria > Burkholderiales > Burkholderiaceae_F > GJ-E10. The sequence goes on from CAIQGU010000024.1 coordinate 1,526, forward strand.
TCTTCAGTAGGGAAGCGCCCATGAATGCGCCCGCGAAGCTCAACACCCTCCTGTCCGACGACATCGTGCGGCAGGTCCTGGAATCGGCCGGAGGCCGCCGGCCCGTCGACGTGCTCGCCGAAATGCTCGGCCTTACCGGCCAGCCCCTGGTAGCGGCCGCCGCGACGTACTTCGGCCTCAAGCCGATGGAGCTGGCGGAGATGCGGGCCTGCACGCCCGACTTCGAAGCCATCTCGTTCCTGGAGTCCACGCAACGGGTGTGCCTTGCGCTCACCGGCGCGGACAAGCGCGAGTACGTGGTGCTGTCCGACCCGCTGGATTCGCGCACGCGCGCCTGGGCGGCCGAGCGCATGCGCCGGCGGCGGCGCAACATGGTCATCTGGGCGCTGGCGTCCACCGAAGACCTGCGCGCCTACCTCACGCAGGCCGAGCGCAGCATGCGCGCCATGGATTCCGTCGGCCTGAGCGGTTCGGCCGCCACGGCCGCCGGCAGCGGCGCGGTCTCCGTGTCGCTGGCCGACATCAACGCTTCGAGCAGCCCCATCGTCCGACTGGTCGACTCCACCATCCACGACGCCCTCAAGGCGCTTGCCAGCGATATCCACCTGGAAACCCAGCATACGGGCCTGGTGATCAAGTACCGCGTCGACGGCGTGCTAGAAGTGATCAA
>CAIQGU010000025.1 GCA_903871435.1 uncultured Burkholderiales bacterium
CGCGGTAACCCCCGGACCGGCCTCATCGACGAGGCCAGGCCAGGGCTAGTGGTTGGACCAACAAAACGGCGCAGACCGAAGCGATCAGCGCCAGCCAAACTACATCCTTGTATGCCCGGACCAGCAACGCCAACAGGCACACGGTCAGGAACAACTTGCAGAACTCGCCCACCAGCAGGGGCAGTGCCGACGGCACGGCCCGCGCTGCTGGCGTAGCGGTGTCTTCGTGCCTGCGCCGTTGCGCCAGCAGCACGAGGTTCAGCGCAAACAGGCCGTTGGGCACCGTGCATGCCAGCGCTCCCAGAAGCGCTGTCACCGCGGCTGCCATTCCCCCCACCACGCCCGCTATGGCACAGACCAGCAAACCGGCAGCGAACTGGACCAGTACGACGTGAATCATCTTCCTGGGTGCGCCCGATGCCTGCTTGATATTCCTGCTTATTAATTATTCTGTGCGCCGGCGGCGCCCGGCTTTCAGGTTCCGCAGGCTTAAAACTTGCACCCCCGCTTGCTTTGCGTGTCCTGCGTACCCAAAGCCCCGGGAGTTTACGGCGGCCCGTGATAGAGGGTCAAGTGGGCTGTGGTCTGTGGTGTGGTGCGCCAGCCCCACCGCCCTGCTGACGGCGCCTGCGTTTCGGACGCGGTTCAGGCCTCCTCGCGCCCGCGCACCGCGTCGATAATGCCCTGCAACTGGTCCAGGCCGGCGTAATCGATCAGCACCTGGCCATGACCGCCGCGCCCTGCGCGTATGGTCACCGTGGTGGCCAGAGCATCGGAAAGCTGTTCTTCCAGGCGGGCCAGATCGCGGTCCCTGGGTTTGGCCACCTTGGTGTGGGCGTCCTTGCCGGGGCCGGCCGCTGCCGCTGCCAGCGCGCGGTTCACCAGTTGCTCGGCCTGCCGCACGGAATACCGCCCGGCTGAAATTTCCTGGCCCAGCCGGATCTGGTCCACGGGCGGCAGTGCCAGCAGGGCCCGGGCGTGGCCCATGTCGAGCGACCCACTCATCAACAGTTCCTGTACCGGTGTGGCGAGCTGCAGCAGCCGCAGCAGGTTGCTGGTGGCGCTGCGCGAGCGGCCGATAGCCTGGGCGGCGCGTTCGTGGGTGAAGTCGAATTCGGCGATCAGCCGTTGCACACCCTGCGCCTCTTCCAGGGGATTGAGGTCTTCGCGCTGGATGTTTTCTATCAGCGCCATCGCGAGCGCCGACTCGTCCGGCACGTCGCGGATGACGACCGGTACTTCGGTCAGGCCGGCCATCTGCGAGGCACGGAAGCGCCGCTCGCCAGCAATGATTTCGTACTGGTCTGCGCCGATGGGGCGCACCAATATGGGTTGGATCACGCCCTGGCTGCGAATGGAGTCCGCCAGTTCGGCCAGCGCTTCGGCCTGCATGTGCGTGCGCGGCTGGTATTTGCCCGCCCGCAGCTGCGCTACGGGCAGCGTCAGGGGCGCGGCCGTGGGGGCAGCGGGTTCGTCGCCGAGCAGGGCGTCGAGTCCCCGGCCCAGTCCCTTGGTCTTTTTCATGGTTGAGCGTGATTCCCGTGTTGCGCCGTGCAGGTGGGCGAATTGCCGGGCGAGCTGCGGAGTGATCTGCGCAGGTACGGCTTCATAGGTTCTGCACCCGTTCGACCATCTCGGCCCCGAAGGCCACGTAGGCGATGGCACCGCGGGCGGTTCGGTCGTAGACGACTCCGGGCGTGCCATAGCTGGGCGCTTCGGCCAGCCGGACATTGCGCGGAATGATGGTTTTGAACACCTTGTCGCCGAAGTGCGACTCGAGCTGGTCGGACACTTGCTGCTGCAGGGTCATGCGCGGGTCGAACATGACCCGCAGCAGGCCGATGATCTTCAGCTCCGGGTTGAGGCCGGCGTGCACCCGCTTGATGGTGTTGACGAGGTCGGTGAGCCCCTCGAGGGCGAAGTATTCGCACTGCATGGGGATCACCACCCCGTGCGCGGCGCACAGGCCGTTCAGCGTTAGCAGCGACAGCGAAGGCGGGCAGTCGATCAGGATGAAGTCGTAGTTGGCCTCCACCGCCTGCAAGGCGCTGCGCAGGCGCGTTTCGCGCTGTGCAATGGCCACCAGTTCGATTTCTGCTCCCGCCAGCTCGCGATTGGCGCCCAGCACGTCGTAGCCACCGCTGCCCGCCGGCACGACGGCGCTGGGGATGTCGGATATGCCCACCAGCACCTGGTAGACAGTATTGTCAAGGCTGCGCTTGTCGACGCCGCTGCCCATGGTGGCGTTGCCCTGCGGGTCAAGGTCGACGAGCAGTACGCGCTGCTTGTGCACGGCCAGGCCAGCCGCCAGGTTGACGGTGGTGGTTGTCTTGCCCACCCCGCCTTTCTGGTTTGCCACGCAAAAGATCTTCGCCAAGCCGGTCTCTTCTCGATGGGGACGGATGTTTATCGGTTGCGCGCCGTGCCCGCTTGCCGCTTTGCCTTGGCGGGTAGCGCTCCGCTGGTCGCGCCGGCGGATGCGGAGTGCGGCTTGGGGCGCAGTACCACGAGGTGGCGCTGCTCGGCCAGCTGCGGGACGCGCAGTGTACTGGTGTCGACGGCCTCGACGCCATCGGGCAAGTCGGCGATCTCCTCGGCGGGGTTGCGTCCCTTCATGGCAATCCACAGTCCGTTGGGCCGCAGCAGCGGCCGCGTGAGGGTGACGAAGTCGCGCAGCGAGGCAAACGCCCGCGACACGACAATGTCGTGGGTGCCCAGCGACCCGGTTTCCAGACGAGCGTGCCGAACCGTGATGTTGGGCAGCCGCAGTTCTACCTGTGCCTGCTGCAGGAACGCGCACTTTTTTTGTACGGCATCCACCAATACCCCCCGCCACAGCGGCCGCGCAACCGCCAGTGGAATGCCCGGCAGCCCTGCGCCGCTGCCGGCATCGAGAAAATGCACCGTCGGTGCCGCTTCCTTGCCGGCGGCGTGGCGGGCCAGCGCCCGCTCTATGGGCCGCACGATCGCCAGACAGTCGAGCAGGTGGTGGGTGAGCAGGTCCGCTTCGCTGTCGACGGCAGTCAGGTTATGTACGCGGTTCCAGCGTCGCAACAGCTCGGCATACTCCACCAGCTTGCTGCTTTGCTCCGCGTTGAGGTCGAGGTCGATTTCCCGGGCAAGCGCGGCCAGGCCCGGGGCGGTCAGTGCTGGAGGCGGCAGGCTGGCACCGCTGAAGGGGGACTCAGGCGGCACGCTGGCCCGTGACATCGGTCTGCGCGCCGCTGGTGCCGCCGTGTTGCTGGTTCCAGCGCTTGAGAAAGACCATCAGCAAGGAGATGGCCGCAGGCGTAACGCCGGAGATACGCGCCGCCTGCCCCAGGGTGGCGGGCCTTTGCGTGGCGAGTTTCTGCCGCACCTCGATCGACAAGCCGCGCACGGTGGCGTAGTCGAAGTCCGGCGCAATTCGGGTGGTCTCGTGGCTTTCCTGGCGCGCGATGTCGACCTGCTGGCGCGCGATATAACCCTCGTACTTGGCGGCGATCTCCAGTTGCTGGATTACCGCGGGTTGCAACATGGCGGCCGCGGCCGGGAGGGCGGGCGTAGTGCCGTCGGCATGGCGCAATTGGGCCAGGTCGGTATAGCGCAGCTGCGGCCGCTTGAGCAGGTCATACAGAGTAGCCTCGCGCTCCAGGGGTTTGCCCAGCACGGCGGTCGTGGTTTGCGGATCCAGGTTGCGCGGGTGTACCCAGGTGGAGCGGAGGCGTTCCAGTTCACCGGTGATCTGATCGCGTTTGTCGCAGAACGCGGCCCAACGTGCGTCGTCGACGCAGCCCAACTCGCGGCCCACTGGTGTCAGGCGCTGGTCGGCGTTGTCTTCGCGCAGGCTGAGGCGGTATTCGGCGCGGCTGGTGAACATGCGGTAGGGCTCGGTGACGCCTTGCGTGGTGAGGTCGTCAACGAGCACGCCCAGGTAGGCTTCATCGCGGCGCGGGGTCCAGGCTTCGTGGTCCTGCGCCCGCCGGGCGGCGTTGATGCCGGCCAGCAGGCCCTGGGCGGCTGCCTCTTCATAGCCGGTCGAGCCATTGATCTGGCCCGCAAAATAGAGATTCTGCAGAGCGCGGGTTTCCAGCGAAGCCTGCAGGCCGCGCGGATCGTAATAATCGTACTCGATGGCGTAGCCGGGGCGGACGATATGGGCATTTTCCAGGCCTGGGATGGACTGCACCAACGCGACCTGCACGTCAAACGGGAGGCTGGTAGAAATTCCATTGGGATAGATCTCGTTGGACGACAATCCCTCGGGTTCCAGGAAGATCTGGTGCGAGGTCTTGTCGGCGAAGCGATGGATCTTGTCCTCCACGGATGGGCAGTAGCGCGGCCCGATCCCTTCGATCACGCCCGAGTACATGGGTGAGCGCGACAGGTTGGCGCGGATGATGTCGTGCGTTCGTTCGTTGGTATGCGTTATCCAGCAGGGACGCTGTTCCGGGTGTTCGCTGGCAGTCCCCAGGTAGGAGAAAACCGGTATCGGGTTGCTATCGCCCTGTTGTTCCTCCAGACGGGAGAAATCGATGCTGCGCGCGTCCAGTCGGGGTGGAGTGCCGGTCTTGAGCCGGCCTTGCGGCAAGGCCAGCTCTTTCAATCGCGCAGCCAAAGACAGAGCCGGCGCGTCGCCGGCGCGGCCGCCGGGGTGATGCTCCAGCCCAACGTGGATCAAGCCGTTGAGAAAGGTGCCGGCCGTGAGAACCACCGTGGTGGCGTTGAACCGGATTCCCGATTGCGTCACGGCTCCGGTGACGCGGTCGCCGGACAGGATTAGGTCGTCCACGGGCTGCTGGAAAATCCACAGTCCGGGCTGGTTTTCCAGGCGGGAGCGGATGGCTGCGCGGTACAAGGCGCGGTCGGCCTGAGCGCGTGTTGCCTGTACCGCCGGCCCTTTTGAGCTATTGAGGATGCGGAACTGTATACCCGCCACATCGGTGGCGCGAGCCATGGCGCCGCCCAGGGCGTCGATCTCCTTGACCAGGTGACCTTTGCCGATGCCGCCAATGGATGGGTTGCACGACATTTGACCCAGCGTCTCGATGCTCTGGGTCAGAAGCAAGGTCTTTGCGCCCATTCGCGCAGCCGCAAGGCAGGCTTCGGTGCCGGCGTGGCCGCCACCGATCACCAGGACGTCAAAATGGGCGGGAAATTGCATGGCGCTTGTGGTTGGGGCTGCGTAAGCTTGCGTCGGCCCGCGTTGAGCGGTTTGGGGCGCGCGTTGTATTGGCTGCGGTGCCAATGTCGACCGCGGCCCGGCGCGCCTGTTTGAGGCTGGCCTAAAGAAGAAGTATACGTGGCGGGGGTCAGTTTTTGCGGATACGTTTCACGTGAAACAAGTCCACAGATGCCGCTGCCGGTAGTGCTAGGTGCTTCGCGCCTGCAGGCATGCAGGTTTTGGTATGTCCTGCCGGCAGACCCGGCCCGGCCCGACATACCGTTCGGCGGTCCTGAGGACTGTTTCACGTGGAACAAGTGGGTGGTGCACCCCGCCGCTAATTTCAACCATGTTGGCCGACGCGGGATACAGGGCGGGCCACGATTCTGCGGGCCGGCAGGGCAGTGCGCCTTAAGGCTTGGGACGGTAAGGTGTACTTAGCGACCGAACTCGGGTTTGATAATCGTCCCCCGCACGGCGACCCGGATGGGTGCCAGAACGCGAGTCTCGCCAAGGTCAACGTGCAAATGGCCCTTGAGGGTGTGGTCCGTGAGAATTTCTACATCGCCGGATGCCGCCAGGGCACCCGCGTGTGCACGAATGTCTCGCAAGGTGGCCTGGTTGGCGGTAGCGACCAGTTCGGCATCCATGGTGGAGAACCGCGTTGACCCGCCGCTGGTTACG
>CAIQGU010000026.1 GCA_903871435.1 uncultured Burkholderiales bacterium
CATCCTGGAGCACCATGACAGTGTCTGGTTCGCCTACACGCAGCAGTCGCACTGGCAGGCGTTCGATGCTTTGCATTCACGCCCTTTCATCGAGAGCGACTATCAGCCTGAGCTGATTTTTTCCCACCGCTTTGCCGACGCGCTGGAAGCGCGGCGCGGCTTCCAGCCGCTGTTGTTCAACCTCAGCGTGACCCATCAGTCCAACGGCCAGAACGACCCGCGCTCGCGCAGCTGGAATCGTATTACCGGGCAGCTGGCCCTGGTGGACCGCCTTGGCGACGATCACAGCCTGGCCGTGCTGATCCGCCCCTGGTACCGGATACGCGAGCCGGCGGCCAGCGACAACAACCCGGATATCGGTCATTACATGGGACACGGCGATGTCGAGGCCATCTACTGGAATGGCGACAACATGCTGAGCCTGCTGGCGCGCATCCGCTCTGCGCAGCTCGATTTTTCCACGCCGCTGCTGTTTCTTAACGAGGGCAAGCCCAAGAAGAATTCCCTGCAACTTCATGCGCAGCTTTTCACCGGCTATGGCGAGAGCCTCATCGACTACCGCCAGCATCACACGACATTTGGACTGGGTGTCTCGGTACCGTACGGGCTGTAGTACGAGACGTAGTACGGGCCGCAATAGGGCCTGCTCGCGGCGCCGATGCGGGTGCGGTCGCTCAGCGGGTTTCGCCCTTGAGCGCGCCACCGGTAAGTTGCAACGCTGTGAGGAAACTCAGCGCAATGATGCCAATAACCGCCGCACCGAAGATCCATTCGCGGCCGGCACTCCACGCTTCCATCGACGGCAGGGCCAGGCGCAGCCCGGCGAGGCATGCGACCAACAGGCTCACACCGCCAACGACCAGGCTCATCACGCGCGAGGCCACTCGGGTGAGTTGATCGGCGCGCAGCATCAGCCGGGAGATCCACAGCCCGTTGGCGCCGTCCGTCACCAGCATGCCCGCCATGAAGAGGAACCCCAGGACGAGCGCATGCAGCCAGCCGCCCTCCTGCGAAGCGGTAAGGGCGAAGAGCGCCGTCTGGCTGATGGTGTCGAAGGAAATCGCGAACAATGCGCCCACCAGAGCCACCATCACGGGCGAGCTGGCCTGCGCCAGGCGCCCCAGGAAGCGTCCCTTCAAGCCTACGGGTTGATGGACCATCGCCGGATCGCAGGCGAGTACCGCGCGGATGTTAGCGACACCCAGGACGGCAAGAAACAGGATGGTGGTCCAGGCGCCAAAGCTGGCAAGCCATAGTGGAACCTGCCATTCCTGGGCCAGCGTGCTCACGACGAGGGCAATGGCCACGACGACCGCTCCATGACCGACGGAAAAGAGCGCGCCGCAATAGCGTGCCAACCCCGGGTTACGCCGCAGGTTCCAGCGCGCCAGCCCGTCGATGGTCGCCAGGTGATCCGCGTCGAAGCCGTGCTTGAGGCCCAGAACGAAAATGAGCGCGCACAGCGCGGACCAGTCCTGGGGCAGGGCACTCATACGCGGGTTTTACCCTTTTTACTGCGGCCGGCAAGCCGGCCAGTGCGCACGGTGCCCGCAGGGGCAGGCGCCACTTTTACTATGCGGCGCGACCTTACTTGGTGGGCGGCGCCTTGATGTAGGCCACGACATTGTCGATATCGCTGTCACTGAGCGTGAGTTTCTTTTCGTGCTTGACCTTGCCGGCGACGATTCCCTTGAGGGCAGTCTGCAGTTCTGTTGCCGACTTCGCATTGTAATCGGCAAGCTTGTGGCACGCAGCGCATATCGTCGTGAAAGTCTTCTTGCCGGCTGCCACGTCGGCTGCCTTGGCGGGAAGCACCACGCTGGAAATCATCACGAATATGGCTGAGGCTATAGTGGACACGCGGGTAGGGTTCAAGTTATTTGCTCCATGGGTAAACAGGCAGGCGTCGCTCCGCGGTATCTGATCATTTGTCATCGGTGTGGTCTGTTCGATATCGAACGTTTGCCCGTCAGCCGGTAGCCTCAGCCCGGGCGCAGGTATCAGCAGATGCGCGGCAGCGGATCGTCGTCCAGTTCGTCCAGCACTCGTTGCCCGCCGAACGCCGTGTCGAGCACCACCAGGGGCGGACCGGCACGAACCGCGCCTATCATCGCGGCCCCAGGAGCAAGCTCGCGCAGAGCGTGCAGGGCGGTGGCTGCAGCTTCTGCGGCAACCACCGCAACAATGCGGCCTTCGCATGCCAGGTAGAGCGGGTCGAATCCCAGAAGTTCGCAAACCGACTGGACGGCGATGCGCACCGGAATGGCCGATTCCGACAGATGCATTCCTAATGCCGTCGCCCGTGCAATCTCATGCAACACCGTTGCCAGTCCGCCCCGCGTGGGGTCGCGCATGAAGCGCAGACCCGGCACGGCCATGAGCGCCTGCGCCTGCGCAAAGACACTCGCGGCATCGGAGAACATTTCACCGCGCAGGCCGAATTCCTCGCGGGCCAGCAGCACCGCCGTGCCGTGGTCGCCGATAGGTCCGCTCACCAGTATGCGGTCGCCGGGGACGATTGCGGAGAAGCCCAGCCCCAGGCCAGGCGCGCGAAATCCGATGCCGGTGACGGTGATGTACATGCCGTCACAGTCGCCGCGGCCCACGACCTTGGTGTCACCGGCCACAACTGCGACCCCGCATTCGCGCGCTGCGCGTGCAAGGCTCGCAATCACCCGCTCAAGCAAGGCTATCTCCAGGCCTTCTTCGAGAATTACGGCCAGGGTAAGGAATCGCGGCGTGGCGCCGCTGACGGCCAGATCGTTGACCACGCCGTGCACCGCCAGTGAGCCGATGTTTCCGCCGGGAAATTCCAGTGGCTGCACGGTGAAACCGTCGGTCGTCACCATCAATTCGCGGCCGGCCGGGACGGGTAAGGCCACGGCGTCGGCATGGCTGTCGAGATCAGGATTGGCCAGGGCCGAAACGAAAAGCGCATCGACCAGCTCGTGCATCATGCGCCCGCCGTTGCCATGGGCGAGCCGTATATGGGTATCGCGCAGCCGCGGTCGCTGATCCGGCATCGATGTCATCCGGGGTTTGCGCCGGCAAATGCCGGCGCAGCGGCTTCAACCAGCTGCCCGTAACTGATGGCCGCATCGTTCACCGGCAGGCGCAGGGGCAGCAGTACGTCGAAGCCCGCGCTTTCCAGCAGGGACCGCGCTCGCCCCGCCAGCAGCGCATTTTGAAATACGCCGCCGCTCAGGCCCACCTGGTTGATGGCAGTCTCTTCGCGTACGCGCAGCGCTTGTGCGTACAGTGTCTGGGCCAGCCGCGCGTGGAATACGCCCGCGCGTTGCGCCACGGCTCGCCGGCTGTCGAGCAGGTCGGGCAACAGATCCTGCCAGTCGGCGCACCAGAGGCCTTGTGCGTTGCGAGCCAACGGCAGCGCCCGGTTCTGCCCGGCGCTGCCGGCGTCACGCGCCAGTGCTTCAACGCGCATGGCGGCCTCGCCCTCATAGGTGACCTCCGCGCACACACCCAACAGCGCGGCTGCCGCGTCAAAGAGCCGCCCCACGGCGCTGCTCACAGGCGCATTCAGGCCGCGATCGCGCGCGCGCCGCAGGGTGGCCAGATCGGCACCACGGGCGATGGAACCGGTGGCGCCAAAGCAGTCGGTGCTGCTATCCCAACACAAGGCCAGGGCCGCGCGCCACGGTTCACGCGCGGCGCGGTCC
>CAIQGU010000027.1 GCA_903871435.1 uncultured Burkholderiales bacterium
CAAGCCTGCTATATCCCCCTGGGCCATCGCTACGCGGGCGTCCCCGAGCAGCTGCCGCGCGAAGAGGTCCTTGGCGTGCTGCGGCCCTGGCTGGAGGACGCCGGGCGTCCCAAACTGCTGCAGCATGCCAAATACGACACCCATGTTTTTGCCAATGCAGGTATTGCCCTGGCGGGCATCGTCCACGACACGCTGCTCGAATCCTACGTCCTGGAGGCGCACCGCTCGCACGACCTCGAGTCCCTGGCCACGCGCCACCTGGGGCGCGCCACCATCGCCTACCAGGACATCTGCGGCAAGGGCGCCAAGCAGATCGGCTTTGACGAAGTCGCCCTCGACCGCGCCACGGAATACGCCGGCGAGGATGCCGACGTGACGCTGGCGGTGCACGCCGCCCTCTGGCCGCAACTGGCCGCTGAGCCCGGTTCGCGCTACGTCTATGAGACCATCGAGTTGCCGGTATCCCGCGTGCTGTTCACCATGGAACGCACGGGCGTGCTCATCGACCCCGGCCGCCTGCGCGCGCAAAGCGGTGAGCTGGCCGCGCGCATCATCGAGCTCGAGAGTCAGGCCCACGCCCTGGCGGGCCAACCCTTCAACCTTGCCTCGCCCAAGCAGGTGGGCGAAGTGCTCTTTGGCTTGCTGGGCTTGCCCGTGCGCAAGAAGACCGCGACGGGCACGCCCAGCACCGACGAGGAGGTGCTGGAGAAGCTCGCCGAGGACTATCCGTTGCCCAAGGCGCTGCTGGAGCACCGCGCGCTGTCCAAATTGCGCTCCACCTACTGCGACAAGCTGCCCTTGATGATCAACGCGGCCACCGGCCGCGTGCACACCACCTATGGCCAGGCCATCGCCATCACGGGACGGCTGGCGTCGTCCGATCCCAATCTCCAGAACATTCCCGTGCGCACCAGCGAGGGCCGGCGCATACGCGAGGCTTTCATCGCGCCGCCCGGCAGCCGCATCGTGTCGGCCGACTATTCCCAGATCGAGCTGCGCATCATGGCGCACATCTGCGGCGATCCCGGCCTGGTTGCGGCTTTTGCCCGGGGCGAGGACGTCCACCGGGCCACGGCAGCCGAAGTGTTCGGCGTGCCGGCGCAGGAGGTCAGCGATGACCAGCGGCGCACCGCCAAGGTCATCAATTTCGGGCTGATCTACGGCATGAGCTCCTTCGGTCTGGCGGGCAACCTGGGCATTTCCAAGGACGCCGCCAAGCTCTACATCGACCGCTATTTTGCGCGCTACCCCGGCGTGGCCCACTATATGGAGTCGACGCGCGTCAGCGCCCGCGAGAAGGGCTATGTGCAAACCGTGTTCGGCCGCCGCCTCTGGCTGCCGGAGATCAACGGTTCCAACGGGCCCCGCCGGCAGGCCGCCGAGCGCGCCGCCATCAACGCTCCCATGCAGGGCACGGCGGCCGATCTCATCAAGCTGGCGATGATCGCCGCCGATGCCTGGCTGACCCGCGAGAAACTGGCCACGCGCCTCGTCATGCAGGTGCACGATGAACTCGTCTTCGAGGTGCCCGAAGGCGAGCTCGATATCGTGCGTGCCGCGGTGCCGGGCATCATGACCGGCATCGTGCAGTGGCAAGTGCCACTGGAAGTCGATGTGGGTGTGGGCAACAACTGGGACGAGGCCCATTGATGGTGACAGTGCTGCTGATCGTCGCGGCCAATCTCGCCTCGACGGTGGTCTCGCTCAGCCTTGCCGCGCTGCTGGGGTTCCGCTGGCTCTCGGGGCTGGTGGACCGGCTGGTGCACGTATCCATCGGCCTGCTGCTGGCAACCGCGCTGGTGCACCTGCTGCCCGAAGCGCTCGCCGGCGGCCTGGCGCCGCAGGCGATGGGCTGGACGGTGCTGCTGGGCATACTGGGGATGTTCGTCCTGGAGAAGCTCACGCTGCTGCACCACACGCATCATCACGAGGGCGATGGCCACGAACATCATCACGGCCATGACGCGCACGAAGTGGGCCGCGGCGCCTACCCCATACTCGTCGCCGATGCGCTTCACAACTTTGCCGACGGCGTGGTGATTGCGGCGGCCTTTCTTGTCGACGTGCGCGCCGGCGCGCTCACGGCGCTGGCGGTTCTGGCCCACGAGATTCCACACGAGATCGGCGACTTCATGATCCTGCTCAACGCCGGTTTTTCGCGGCGCCGTTCCTTCGGTTTCATGCTGCTGTCCGGAACGTCAGCCGTTGTGGGCGGGGTGGCGGGCTACTTCCTGCTGGCCTCCGCCCAGGCCTTGCTGCCCTATGCCCTGGCGCTGGCGGCGGCCAGCTTCATCTA
>CAIQGU010000028.1 GCA_903871435.1 uncultured Burkholderiales bacterium
ATGATGAGGGCGAGGGGATCATCGGAATCCGTTACCCGGATCTCTACCGGGGACCCCGCCGGGCTGTATTTGAGGGCGTTCGATAGCAAGTTGCGCAGCGCCAGCCGCATCAGGCTCATGTCCATGGAGGCGGTGCGTGTCGTGGTGGCGCGGTCCACGCGGATGCGTGCGCGTTCGGCGGCCGGCATGTCGCCGATCGCCACCGCAATCAAGGTATCGACATCGCAATCGGTGCGGCCGATGGGGTCGGGGCGCGCCAGCAGCGAGGCCACGGCCAGGGTGTTGTCGACACCCGCGGTCACCTCGCCGATCACTTTCTGGGCGCGGCTCATGCGCGCCGCGGCGGTGGTGTCACCCATGTTCGCCATGATGGCCACGGCGCTTTGCAGCGCCGCCGAGGCATTGTTGAGCGGCTGGCGCACCTCGTGGGCCAGCACGTCCAGCATTTCAATGCGCTCGCGCAGCAGCTCGCCCAGACGCTCGGCCTGCTGCTCGAACTCGGCGCGCAGCGCCCGCTCGCGCGCCAGGGCCTCCTGGGCATTCTTGAGTTCCGTGATCTCGGTAACGTGCACGAGGATGCCCTTGACAACGCCGTCGACCATATCCGGTATGTAGCTCGCGACGGAATTGCGCAAGACACCGCCAGGCCCCGGCACGATGCGCTCGAAGGTCTGCTCATGCCCCTTGAAGGCTTCCTTCAGATGCGGTTCGTTGAGCGCGAACAGCTCCGGGCCGAGCAGGTCGATCAGGCGCGTGCCGATGAGCTTCTTCGGATCGACGCCGAACCATTTCTGGTAGGCGCGGTTGGCAAAACGGCAGCGCAGGTCGGCATCCCAATAGGCCATCATCGACGGCATGCGGTCGACAACCGAGAGGAGATCGATGGACACGGCTACTCCCGTGGCAAGGTCACGCGCGGCAGGGGATCGGGCAGTTCGGCGAGGTAATAGGCAAGCACCGCCATGACCGCGACCTGCGCGCGCAATTCGCGCGGATCGACCTTGTCGAGCGTGTCGGCTGCCGTGTGGTGAATGTCGAAATAATGCCGCCGGTCCACCAGCGGACTGAAACCGGGCACGCCGCGCATCTGCAGCGGCGTGATGTCAGCGCCTTGTTCCGATTCTTCACGACGCAGGACGCCGGCGCCCAGGTGCTGCAGCGCTGCGCGCACGGGTTCGAGCCGCCCCATGGAATCGGCCGTCACGGCCGCGGTGATCCCCATGGCGTGGCCGGCACCGCTATCGCTCTCGATGGCGGCAACGTGAGATGCCGCAGTCTCACCAACCGAGGCGGCATAAACCTTGCTGCCCACCGCGCCATTTTCCTCGTCGGCCCAGCCGATGAAGCGGATCGTGCGGCGCGGATGTACGCCCACCTGGCGCAGGACATCGATGACGGCGGCGGCGCCGATGACACCGGTGCCGTCGTCGCTGGCGCCGGTACCCAGGTCCCAGGAATCGAGGTGGCCGGAGACGACGACGACTTCATCGGGCTTTTCGCGGCCGGGCCAGTCGGCGATGACATTGGCGCTGTCGGTCTCGGCCAGGATCTGCGGCGTGAGCACCAGGTGCAACTGCACCGATCCCTGCGCCGCGAGGCGTTCGATCAGGTCACCGTCTTCGGCCGCCAGTGCGGCAGCGGGTATGGGGGTCTGGCCTGGCTTCCAGATGGTCACGCCCGTATGAGGCAGGCGGTAGCTCGCGCCACCGATGGAACGCAGCAGGACGGCGGCTGCGCCCGCTTCGGCGGCCAGCGCAGGGCCCGTGAACCGGTAGGCGCCGGCCTGCCCGTAGGCCGCGCCCGCCTGGCCCCCTTCGGCCAGGGACTGGTCGAAGACCGAAGCAAAGTAGACCATATTGCCGCGCACCTCGGCGGCACGGGCGCGCAGTTCGGCAAAGTCGCGCAGGACGACCACCTTGGCCGTGATGCCGGCGGCGGGCGTGGCGCCCGAACGGCCCAGGGCTGTCAGATGCAGGCGCTGACTCAGTCCTGCGGGCTGGTCCGCGTACGCGGTCAGTTCGGCGCGCTCCTCGCCGCGCACCCAATGGTTCACTCTTACGGGCTGCAGCCGTACCTGCGCCCCAGTTGCGCGCAGCGCCGCCGCCACCTGCGCGACGGCAGCGGCATCCTGCGGGGAACCCGCAGGCCGGGGGCCCACCTTGTCGGTGAGGTCGGCCAGGTGCCGCCAGGCCCAGTTGCTTTCCATGGCGGCATCGCGAATGCGCTCGAGCACGGCTGGATCGGGCATTGCGATCTTCGCCGGAAGGGGTGGTTCTGCAGCCGTTGCCTGGGCTGCGAGCAGCGACAACAGGAAACAGCCAGCCGCGGTGGCCCTTAGGCTTGCGACGCTGGGGGCGGCAGTACTGGGCAGGCAAAGCGCTTTGTGCATGGCGGCCGCGTTCCTGAACGTAGTGGCCGCATATTAGCGGGAGTGCGTTCACAGCGCGTCATCCCCGGCACCACGCCCGGTTCGCACGGCGGAAACCGGTACTAGAAAAGTTCCAGTTCCGCGGCTTCTGCGGCTTTTGCGGTGAGCTTGCCCTCGCGGACCAAGGCGTCCTGGCAATGACTGGCATTGCGGCCGTGTTCCTTGGCGTAATACAGGGCGCTGTCGGCGCGTCCCACCGTGGAGGCAGGAATATCGTCGGGGCGTACACGAGTAAAACCGATACTCACCGTGACTTGGCCGACCTGCGGGAAACGGTATGCCGCAACGGCCAGGCGAAACCGCTCGAAAGCAATGACGGCGCCGTCTTCCTCGGCGCCATCGACCACGACGACGAATTCCTCGCCGCCGAAACGATAGATCAGCTCGGTGCTGCGGAAGGTATCGAACATCAGGCGCGCAACCAGCAAAAGGACTTCGTCGCCGAACAGGTGGCCGAAGGTATCGTTGATGGTCTTGAAGCGGTCGATATCGATCACCCCCAGCCAGGTGCCCTTGGTGCTGCCATCGCTGGGCCGGGCGGTGGCGATGGCGTTGCGGCGCTTGGAAAACGTGGTCTCGAAGGTGCGCCGGTTGAGCAGCCCGGTCAGCGTATCGCGCTCGCCGTAATCGAGCGCGCTCAGGTGATTGCGCAGGATCCGCAGGACACCGTGCACGAGGTTGGCGTCGTGCGGACGGATGGCGGCCCGCTGGCCCGAGAATTCAACCTCGATCAAGCCGATGAGGCCGCGGTTGCCCAGCAGCGGAAAAACGCTGTCGAAGCGCTCGGTTTCGCTGCCCTCGGGCAGGTAGTGGACCGCATCGGACATGAGCGCACACTCGTGCCAGTGCGGTTTCTCGTTGATCAACGGCAGCAGCGCGGGGTCGCTTGGCGCGTCACCGTCGCGGATGCCCGCCTGGTCAATAAGCACGCGCAGCTGTACCCGCTGCCGGCCTTCTTCGCCCAAAACGCGATAGACCTTCACGCAATTGGGTTGTACATGCTCGAAAAGCATGTGGGCCACGGCGCGATCGAGTTCATCCCGGTCGCGATGCGAGGTGGCCAGCGCAACGGCATCGATGAGATTGGGCTTCAATTTATGTCAATTTTGGTACTTCAGTGGTGCAATTCACTGTCCGATGGTTCCATCCTAGGGAAGGCGGCAGTCTTCAATGCACGAAATAGCGATGTTTTTCATGAAGAAGGCAAAAAGCCTTGTGTTGCTCGCGGGTTACGGTAAATAAATTCGTTGCGCCAGTACAAATACGCATTCAATGAACTCGGGTGCAATTTAATGTGCTTAATTAAAGGCCGCGCCGGACGTCAAATTGCGCCTGCCCGCCGGGTCAGAGCGTTATTCCCAACTCGCTGGCCATACGCTGCATCTTGGCGCGCAGGTCGGCCACTTCTTCCACCAGCAAGTTGTGCTGGGTGCGCAAGGCCGCCAGGTCGGCCACCGAAAGGTCGACCGGCGCATCCGGCACTCCCGGCTCGGCCCGGCGGACTTCCACGGGGCCGGCCAGCAGCTGTGCCCAGCGTGACTCGCGTTCGCCAGGCGCTCGCGCCAGCTTGACCACCAGGGGCCCGCCGGCCTCCGGGGGGCGGGCGGCCAGCTCGTCCAGGAATGCCTCGACGGACGAAACATCGGCGAACTTATGCATGCGTTCGGTACTGGTGCGCAGTTCGGCGGCCGTCTGGGGACCGCGCAACATCAGCACGGCCAGCAGTGCCACGGATTGCCCGGGAATGCGCAGGACGCGGCCCACGTTATGCGAATAGCGCGTCACCCGGGCCCCGCTGGTTTCAATCACGAGGCTGCGGGCGCGCAGCCCGTCCACCACGGCCTGCACATCGGCTTCGCGGGCGTCGATGACCGGCTGGCGGTTGTTCTTCTGGTTGCAGCCCAGCGTCAGGGCGTTGAGGGATAGCGGGTAGGTGTCGGGAACCGTGTGTTCCTTTTCGACCAGTACGCCCAGTACCCGGGTTTCCAGCAGTGAGAGCGGCGGCAATTGTGTCATGGCCAATGGATGCTAAAGGCGCACGCGGTGCCGCGGTGCGCAGAAATGGACCGCATTGGCCCCAGGATTAGATTTCCGGGCCGCGCCTGCTGCACCCCGCGTGCGACGAAGTGCGGGAAACGCGGCATGGGCGGTGAGCTGGCCGGCACGGCGGTTGATAATATCCTCCCGCTCGCGCAGCTGGATCACCCATTGGAAGGCACCAAGATGGTCACCTCTACCCACCCGGAGTCCCACCCGGACGCCCACCCGGAGTCCGCCGGTCCGCAGGGCGCCGAACCGCTTGCCAGCGACGTCGCCGATGTCGAACTGGCTCGCCGCAACATGGTCGAGCAGCAGATCCGCACCTGGGAGGTGCTCGATCCGGCCGTCCTCGACCTGCTGCTGCGGGTACCCCGCGAGTGCTTTGTGCCGCCCCACCTGCGCACCCTGGCTTTCGTCGATTTCGAGCTTCCCCTCAACGTGGATGGCGTGGTGTCGGGCGAAACCATGTTCGCGCCCAAGGTCGAGGCGCGCCTGCTCCAGGAGCTGGGCATACACCCGCACGAGCGGGTACTGGAGATCGGCGCCGGCTCGGGTTACATGGCAGCGCTGGCGGCGCACCGCGCCCAAACCGTCTGGACGGTGGAGATAGATCCGCGCCTGGCCGCCTTTGGCGCGGCCAATCTCGCGCGTGCCGGCGTGCGCAACGCCCATGTCGAAATCGGCGATGGTGCCCAGGGATGGGCGGCACACGCCCCCTACGACGTGATCATCGTGTCGGGCTCGCTGCCCGAAGTACCCGCCAGCATGCTCGCCCAGCTCAAGCCGGGCGGGCGCATCGCTGCCATCGTCGGCACGGCGCCCGCCATGCACGCGCAGATCATCACCCGCACCACGGCCGATGACGTGGAGGTGCTGCCGCTGTTCGAAACCGTGGCGCGCCGCCTGCGTAACGCCCGGCAGCCCTCGACGTTCCGTTTCTGATGAAGCCCATGCCGATGATTCACGTTCCCATGCCCGTTCCGCGGCAAGCCGCGCGCCATGTCGGTGCGGGTGCCGCCTGCCTTGCCTTTGCCCTGGCCAGCGCTCCAGCGCTGGCGGCAGGAACCGATCTGCTGTCCCTGACGCGCGACGCCCTGCAGAACGACCCCACGTTCGCGTCCGCGCGCTTCACGCAGCTTGCCGCGGCCGAATCCGAGCCGCAGGCCCGGGCGAATCTGCTGCCGAACCTGAGCGTGGGCGTATCGGAGAACGCCAACCGCCTGGACTACCGTTCGGTCAACTTCAACGTGCAGGAGACCTTCAACGCCTGGGGACCCACCCTGAACCTGACCGTGCCGGTCTACAACGCCCAGTATTGGGACAGCCTCACGCAAGCCAAGCTCACGGTGGCGCAAAGTGAAGCCCAGCTGGCGCAGGCGCGCTCCGATCTGCTCGTCCGGGTGGCCCAGGCGTACTTCGACGTGCTGGCCTCCCAGGATGCCCTGGCGGCGCTGCGCGAGAACAAGAAGGCGGTGTCGGAACAGCTGGCGCAGGCCAAGCGCGAGTTCGAGGTCGGCACCAAGACCATCGTCGATACGCACGAGGCCAAGGCCCGCTACGACCAGATCGATGCGCAGGAACAGGTCGCGCGTGGCGACCTCGCCATCAAGCAAAGCGCCTTGCGCGCCATCATCGGCCACGACGCCGGCGAAATATCCAGCCTGCGGGACCCGATCACGCTGGCGCCGCCGCAACCCAACGACATCGATTCCTGGGCACGCAGTGCCGAATCCAGCAATTTCTCGGTGCTGGCTTCGCGCTCGGCCGATCAGATCGCACATTACGAGGTCAAGCGCGCGCGCGACGCCTATCTGCCGACCGTGAACATCACCGGCAGCATCGGCTACCAGCGCAGTGATCACGGCAACGTGTACCTCAACGGCAGCGATTCACAGACCAACTCCCAGCTGGGTCTCACGGTGACGGTGCCGGTGTTCACCGGCGGCGCCACGCAGAGCCGGGTGCGCGAGGCGCACGCGCGCGAAGACAAGGCCGATCAGGATCTGGAGTTCGCCCGCCGCACGGCGGCGCAGTCGGCGCGCCAGGCCTACACCGGCGTCGACTACGGACTGGCCCAGGTGCAGGCCCTGGAGTCGGCCGAGGTGTCGGCAAAGACGCAGGTCGATTCGACGCGGCTGGGCTACCAGGTGGGCATGCGCACCAACCTGGATATCCTCAATGCCAATACGCAGCTCTTCAATACCCAGCGCGACCTCAAGAAGGCCCGTTACGACTTTCTCGTCAACGGCCTCAAGCTCAAGGCCGCCGCCGGCTCGCTGGCCGACGAGGACGTAGCGACCGTCAACGCACTGCTGCAGCGTTAAGTGCGCTGCGCAGCGTCTCATGGATCAGCGCCACCGTGCGCGCCGTGGCGCCCTGATGCGCATGAGCAAAATCCAGGCCTGCCATTGCCATGGCTTGCCGGGCGGCCGGATCTGCGTTGATGGCAAGCAGGCAATCCAGGACGTCACCGGCGTTACGGGCTGCACGCGCGGCGCCAGCAGCCACCGCGTCGGCGGCTGCAGCGGCAAAGTTGAACATGTGCGGTCCCAGCACGACCGGGCAGCCGCAGGCGCAGGCTTCAATGAGATTCTGGCCACCGAGCGGCAGCAGGCTGCCGCCGATAAGCGCGGCATCGGCCATGGCATAGTAGAGCGCCATCTCGCCCATGGAGTCGCCCAGCAGTATGGTGGCCGCCGCCGGGTCCGCGCGCGATGCATCCGCAAGCGCGTCCCGCGGTGCATCCTGCGGCCCGTCCCGCAGTGCATCCGGTGGTGACTCCGGCGGCAAATGCGGCGGTAAATCCGGCAGTAAATCCGGCAGTAAATCCCACTGCGCTCGACGCAGCACCGCGGCGCCCGTTTCGCGCAACAGGCCCGCAACCGTGTCGAAGCGCTGGGGATGGCGGGGAACAAAAAGCAGCAGGGGTCGCGCTGCGGCGATATCCGGATGGGCCGCCACGGCCTCGAGGATGAGCTTTTCCTCGCCCTCGCGCGTGCTGGCAAAAAGCCAGATGGGCCGGTCGCCCAGCGCGGAGAGCAGGCGCTTGCGCAGGTCACGACCGCGCGCG
>CAIQGU010000029.1 GCA_903871435.1 uncultured Burkholderiales bacterium
CAGGGCTTCGTTGACGGTGTCCTTGAAGCTGCGGCCAGTTCGGCGCGCTTCTTCAGCGAGCCGGGCAGCAAGGTCATCATCAAGTGTCAGAGTCGTTCTCACATCTTGATGGTAATTTCTAGGCATCTTGATGTCAATGACGACTTAACTGCTAGTTTCTGATCTTGGCCAAGCGAGGTTTGCACGCCTTGGCGGTGATGTCACGACGGATCCCCCTTGTGCAACAGGGCAAAAGCCTATCGAGATTCCGCCATTGAAAGGGTTGACGTCAGCAATACGCAGCTTGCGCTTTCTACCATGGTGGCAACTATTCTACCTGTATATAATCAACTGGCGCGAGCGAACAAAGTCAGGAAAATTTCATGCTAAATATCAAGGACAAAGAGGCGCATGCGCTTGCCAAGCAGTTGGCGCAGGAAACGGGTGAAACCATGACCCACGCCGTTACCGAAGCCCTGCGGCTGCGCCTGGACCAGGTGCGGCGCCAGCACCGCGCGCAGCGCATGGCCCTGGACCTGCTGCAGATCGGCAGACGCTGTGCCGCCACGCTGGTGGCGCCGCCCGCCGACCATGCTGAAGTGCTGTACGACGAAACGGGGCTGCCCAAATGATTGTCGACACCTCGGCCATTATCGCCATTCTTTACAACGAACCCGATGCGGCGCTCTACGCGGAGGCCATCAGCGCAGCAGACCCCTGCCGCATCAGTGCTGCAACCTTTGTCGAGGCGGCTGTGGTGGTGGAGGCGCAGGCCGGTATCAATGGCGGCCGGCAGTTCGACGCATTCCTGCGCGCCAGCGCCATGGTGATTGAATCCGTCACCGAGGAACACGCGCGTATCGCCCGCCAAGCCTATCTGGATTTTGCCAAGGGGCGCCATCCGGCGGGGCTGAACTTTGGCGACTGCTTTTCCTACGCGCTGGCACGGGCCAGCGGCGAGGCGCTGCTGTTCAAGGGCAAGGATTTTTCGCAGACGGACGTTGAGGCGGCCGGGTGACCGCGCCGTAACTACACCGCCTTGGCCACCCGCCCGTACTTGTCGTCAAACCGCACGATATCGTCTTCGCCCACGTACTGGCCGCTCTGCACCTCGATGAGCACCAGCGGCAGCGTGCCGGGGTTTTCCAGGCGGTGCTGGGTGCCCGACTTGATATAAGTGGATTCGTTGGTGGCCAGCAGGAACACCTGCTCGCCATTGGTGACCCGCGCCGTGCCGCTCACCACGATCCAGTGCTCATTGCGGTAGTGGTGCATCTGCAGGGATAGCGAGCACAGCGGCTTGACCTCGATGCGCTTCAACTTGAACTGCGGCCCTTCCTGCAGCACCGTGTACGTGCCCCAGGGGCGTGCCACGGTGGCATGGAAGATGTGCTTGTCGTCGCCACTGGCGCGCACCGCCGCCACCACCTTCTTCACGTCCTGGGCGCGCTCCTTGGGCATCACCAGCAGCGCGTCGGGCGTATCGACGACCACCGCGTCTTTCATCCCCAGCACGGTGACCAGGCGGCCATGGGAGTGGACGAAACAGCCGGTACTGTCGGTGAACAGCGCCCGACCCGCGGCGCGGTTGCCGTCGGCGTCGGCCGGGAACTGCTCGGCGATCTCCGGCCAGGCACCCACATCGCTCCAGCCAAAAGCACCGGGCACCACAGCGACGCGCTTGGCCTTCTCGAAGACGGCGTAGTCGACGGAGATGCTTTCGAGCGCGGTGAACGTGGGGCCGTGCAGCTCGGTGGCATCGGCGCCGGCTGCGTAGGGTTGCGACTGGGCCCAGCTGGCGCGGGCACCAGCCAGCAGATCCGGAGCGACTTCGGCCAACGCGGCGAGCATGTCGCGGGCGCGGAAGCAGAACATGCCGGAATTCCACGAATAGTTGCCGGCGGCCAGGAACTCGCGGGCACGCTCGAGGTTGGGTTTCTCGACGAAACGCTGCACGGCGTACCCGCCATGCGGCAGGGCCTTGCCCGATTCGATGTAGCCAAAGCCGGTTTCGGGGGTGTTGGCCGCGATGCCGAACGTGACCAGCCATCCCTCCGCGGCGAGGGCGCGGGCCTGGGCCACGCAGGCCCCAAAACCTGCCTCATCGGTGATCAGGTGATCGGCCGCCAGCACCAACAGTTGGGCATCCTCGCCGTGGGTCTGGGCAACCGCCAGCGTTGCCAGCGCGATGGCGGGCGCGGTATTACGCGCGGCGGGCTCCAGCAAATATCGCACTTTGCCCGCTTTTGTCAGTGCGGTATCGGACAGTTCGTCGCGCGACAGAAAATAATAATCACGATTCGTAACGACCAGCGCGCTGTCTCCCGAAAGTGAAGCCGCCCGGTCCAGGGTCCTGCGCAGCAGGCTGCGGCCATCGCCCAGCTTCATGAAGGGCTTGGGCAGGGCTTCGCGGGAAACCGGCCAGAGCCGGGTACCGGCGCCGCCGGAGAGGATCACACTTACGAGGGGAGCGTTCACGGATATTCCTGATGGTGGTGGGGCGGCATGTTGGTGCCTTGGAAACAGCGTAGCGACGTAGCTTAAAGTTTACCGGCGAAAATCCACGGCAAAAGATCCATATGGCGGCAAGAGATTCAATGCCCAAGCGGCAACCAGCAAAAGGGGATTGCCATCAGTACGCCAGGCAACGTTGTAACAGTTATGCGCACGGCGTGGCCCTCCAAGGGGGGGCCAGTAGAATCCAGC
>CAIQGU010000030.1 GCA_903871435.1 uncultured Burkholderiales bacterium
CACCCCAACCGCTAGACCCGCAGTGCCTGACCATAAAGGGCTCCGGTGATGGATGAGCAACGGTGGCACGGAAACGGCGACGCGCGCAGTGCGCGGCGGCGTGCCGGCGGACGGGTCAACCGGCCTCGCAGCGGGCCTGGCTTATTTCCGGCAACTTCCTGGCGCGTCCAGACACCCATGGGTCTGCGTTGATGATGGCCCAGGGCACCGCGCAGCAACTGGCCTCCACGCTGACGCCGTCCGTGTCGGCCCTGTCTGCGCAGGGTCTTGCGACGCCGGCTAGCGGCCTGACGCCGCTGGCGACGGGCATTGTGCGCAGTGGTGAGCGCGGCGCTGAGCGCGCCGATGCGCCCGCGGGCAGCTATTTTCATAGTGGGGCGATACGCTGGCATGTGCAGGCCCGTGGTCAGGGACCGCGCCTGCTGCTGCTCCACGGCACGGGATCAGCCAGCAGCTCGTGGAACCGGCTGTCGGCGGTTCTGGGAGCAAACTTCGAGATACTCGCGCCCGATCTGCCCGGCCACGGGCTCTCCGGGGACATGCCCAGGGGCTACTCGGGACTCGATGCCTACGCGGCTGCGGTCGCCGAACTGGTGACCGACATGGGCGCATGGCCCGACATCATCGTGGGCCATTCGGCCGGCGCTGCCATCGCGGCGCGCATCGCCCTGCACCCGGATGCAGCGCGCGTGGCCGTGCTGAGCATCAACGGCGCGTTGCGCCCGCTGCACGGCTGGACCGCGGCCACCTACGTGCCGCTGGCAAAGTTGCTCGGTCTCAACCCGCTGGTGCCAAGTTTCGTGGCCTCGCTCGTAAGAGCCGACACCCGCTCGGTCCGCCGCCTGCTCGACGCCACCGGGTCACGCATCGATGCCGGCATGGTGGCGCAATACGAGCAGCTGATGCGCAACCCCGGCCATATTGCCGGCACCCTGCGCATGCTGGCCCATTGGGACCTGCGCTCCTTGCTGCCGCAACTGCCGCGGCTGGGGCCGCGGCTCACACTGGTGGCCGGTGGCGCCGACCGCACCATCGCGCCGCAGGACGCCGACTGGGTTCAGGCGCGCGTGCCAGGCAGCACGCGGATCAGCCTGCCGGCACTGGGCCATCTGGCGCGCGAGGAAGCCCCGCTGGACATCGCCCGCATCGTGATTGCGGTGGCCCGCGATCGTGGTCTGCTCGATGATGCGCCGCTGGCCGCGGCGACTCCGGAGCAATGCGCATGAGCCGGCGTCTGCTGCGCTCGATCGACGAGCCCGCGGACCTGCGCCGCCTCGCTCCGGGGCAGTTGCGGGAACTGGCCACCGAGGTGCGGGAGTTCCTGCTCAGCTCGATAAGCCGCACCGGCGGCCACCTGGCCGCCAACCTGGGCTCGGTGGAACTGAGCATTGCCCTGCATTACGTCTTCGATACGCCGCATGACCGTATCGTGTGGGACGTGGGTCACCAGGCTTACACGCACAAGATCATCACCGGCCGGCGCCGTGCCATGACCAATATGCGGCAGTTTGGCGGCATATCCGGATTTCCCCGCCGCGAGGAATCACCCTACGATGCCTTTGGCACCGCCCATGCCAGCACCGCCATCAGCGCGGCCCTGGGCATGGCCGTCGGGGCGCGCAAGGCGGGCAAGCGCCGCCACGTGGTGGCGGTTGTCGGCGACGGCTCCCTGTCGGCGGGCATGGCCTATGAGGCCATGAACAACGCCGCGCAGGCTGGGGTCGATCTGCTGGTGGTGCTCAACGACAACGGCATGTCCATTTCGCCTGGCGTCGGCGCCGTGCACCGGCATCTGGGCAAGCTGCGCGCACCGCGCCCGCAGCGCCCGCAGCGTCCGGGCCTGAGTGGCGTGGTGAGCCGGACGATCAGCCGGACCGTGGGCCGCGGTCTGGATCGGCTGGCGCCGCTGCGCCGCATGCGCGAGGCGCGGCGCGCGGCCCGGGCGGCCACTCCCAATCTGTTCAAGCACCTGGGGTTCAACTACTCCGGCCCGGTCGATGGCCATGACCTGCCCGCGCTGCTCACGGCCCTGCGTACGGCGGGCGAGCTGTCGGGGCCGCAACTGCTGCATGTGCGCACGGTCAAGGGCCGCGGCTACGCCCGCGCGGAGAACGACCCCACCCAGTACCACGGCGTTGGCCGCTTCGACCCGGCACAGGGCATAGCGCCCGCTGCCGCGCCCAAGCGCCCCACGTACACGCAGATCTTCGGCGAATGGCTGTGCGACATGGCGGCCTGCGACGAGCGCATCGTGGCCATTACGCCCGCCATGCGCGAAGGCTCGGGCATGGTCGATTTCGCGCAGCGGCATCCCGGGCGCTATTTCGACGTGGGCATCGCCGAGCAGCACGCCGTGACCTTTGCCGCGGGCCTGGCGTGCGAAGGGCGCAAGCCGGTGGTGGCGATCTATTCCACCTTCCTGCAGCGCGCCTACGATCAGCTCATCCACGACGTGCAGCTGCAGAACCTGCCCGTGCTCTTTGCCATCGACCGCGGCGGGCTGGCGGGCCCCGACGGGCCCACGCACCATGGCGCCTTCGACCTGAGCTACCTGCGCTGCATACCCAACCTCACCGTGATGGTGCCCTCCGATGAGAACGAGTGCCGGCGCATGCTCTACACCGGCATCATGCTCGATGCGCCCAGCGCAGTGCGCTACCCGCGCAGTGCCGGCGCGGGCGTCGAGGTGGAAAAGCCCATGCACATGATGCGCGTGGGCAAGGCGCAGATCCGCCGCGAGGGCAGGGGAGTGGCCATCCTGGCTTTTGGCCCGCTGCTCCACGAGGCCTTGGCTGCTGCCGAGACGCTGGATGCAACCGTGGTCGACATGCGTTTTCTCAAGCCGCTTGACGAGACGCTTATCGTCCAGATGGCGCGTACCCACGAGCTGCTCGTAACCATCGAGGACAATACCGTGCAGGGCGGCGCGGGCAGCGCGGTGGCCGAGGTCATCGCCGCGGCGGACCTGGCCGTGCGCATGCTGCATCTGGGACTGCCCGACCGGTTCATCGAGCACGGCGAACAAGCGCAGCTCTTTGCCGCGCTGGGCCTGACCCGCGAGGGTATTGTCGCGGCCATCAACAAGCGCGACCGGCCGCTGGCAATGCGCGCGCTGCCGGTGAGCTATCTGCCGGAAACATCGGCTTTGCATTGAGGCGGGATACGATGTTCGATTCTGATTTCCAGGCGGCTGGCAGCACGACCCCGGTGCGCGATGACCGCCCGCATGCGGTGGTCATCGGCAGCGGTTTCGGGGGACTGGCCGCGGCCGTGCGCCTGGGTGCGCGTGGCTACCGCGTAACGGTCCTCGAGCGGCTCGACCAGGCCGGCGGCCGCGCGCGGGTACTGCATCGCGATGGCTACACCTTCGATGCGGGTCCCACCATCATCACGGCGCCGTTTCTCTTCGAGGAACTCTGGGCGCTGTGCGGGCGCCGGTTTGCCGACAGCGTCGAACTGCGCGCCCTGTCGCCGTTCTATCGCGTGCGCTTTGATGATGGCGTAACCTTTGACTGCAGCGGCGACCCCGATGAGATGCGCGAACGCGTGCGTGCCCTGGCTCCCGAAGACGTCGAGGGCTACGAAGCGTTCATGCGCCTGGCCGAACGCATTTGCGCGCTGGGCTTCGAGAAGCTTGGGCATGTGCCGTTCAGCCGCTTCACCGACATGCTCAAGGTAGCGCCGCAGATGGTGCTGCTGGGTAGCCATCGTTCCGTCCATGGCCTGGTGAGCAGCTATGTGCGCAATCCGCGATTGCGTTTCCTGCTCAGCTTTCATCCGCTCTTTGTCGGCGGTAATCCGTTCACGGTCACCTCTATCTACAGCCTGATCGCCTTTCTGGAACGGCGCTGGGGCGTGCATTTCGCCATGGGCGGCACGGGCCGGCTGGTCTCCGGCCTCGTCGAACTCATCCAGGGCCAGGGCAACCACGTGCGCCTGGGCGCCGAAGTCAGCTCGATCACCGTCGAAGGCGGCACGGCCACGGGCGTACGGCTGGCCAGCGGCGAGAACGTGCCGGCCGATATCGTCGTGTCCAATGCCGATGCCGGCTGGACCTACCGCCACCTGCTGCCGGCGCCCGCGCCGGCGCGGCGGCGTTGGAGCGCACGCCGCGCCCAGAATGCCCGCTATTCCATGGGACTCTTCGTCTGGTACTTTGGCACCAAGCGCAAGTACCCGGACGTTCCCCACCACACCATACTGGTGGGGCCGCGCTACCGCGAGCTGCTGGCGGACATTTTCGATCGCAAGGTGCTGGCCGAAGACTTCAGCCTGTACCTGCACCGTCCCACCGCGACCGATCCCTCTTTGGCTCCTGACGGTTGCGAGACCTTTTACGTGCTCTCGCCCGTGCCCAATCTCGATGGCAACGTCGACTGGAACACCATGGCTGAGCCGTATCGCCAGCGCATTGCGCGTTTTCTCGAGCAGACCCTGCTGCCCGGTCTCGCGCAGGAGCTCACGGTCTCGGAAGTGGTCACACCGCTCAATTTCCGTGATGACCTGCTCTCGCTCAAGGGCGCCGGCTTCAGCCTGGAGCCCGCCCTGACGCAGAGCGCATGGTTCCGTCCCCATAATCGCAGTGAAGATATTGCCGGCCTGTACCTGGTCGGCGCCGGCACCCATCCCGGACCCGGGGTGCCTGGCGTTCTGTCTTCCGCGCGGGTTCTCGATCTGGTGGTTCCCGATGCCAATACAATCCGCCGCCGCTCCTGAGTCGGAGCGTCTTCGCGCAGACCAGGATCTGCTCGCCTGCCAGCGTTCACTGGTCGACGGCTCGCGCAGTTTCCTGGCCGCTTCCCGCATCCTGCCGCGCCAGGTGGCCCGCGCCGCCTGCGCGCTCTATGCCTTCTGCCGCCTGGCCGATGACAGTGTCGACGGCATCAGCGAGGGCCATGGCGCCGGGGCCGCGCGCGAGGCACCGCGCGCGGACGCACTTGCCGACCTGCATGACCGGCTCGACCGCATCTATGCGGGTACGCCACGCGACGAAGCGGCCGACCGCGCCTTTGCCGCCGTGGTCTCACGCTACCGCATTCCCCGGGCCTGGCCGGCTGCGCTGCTCGAGGGTTTTGAATGGGACGCCAGTGGACGGCAATACGAGGACCTGTCGCAGGTGCGCGCCTACGCGGCCCGTGTCGCCGGATCCGTAGGCGCCATGATGGCGCGCGTGATGGGCGTGCAGTCACGCGCCGCGCTTGCGCGGGCCTGTGAGCTGGGCGTGGCCATGCAGCTGACCAATATTGCGCGCGATGTGGGCGAGGACGCACGCCTGGGACGCCTCTACCTGCCGCGCGCCTGGATGCGCACGGCCGGCATAGACCCGGATGCGTGGCTCGCGCAGCCGGCGTTCACGCCCGCCCTGGGCGCCGTGATCAATCGCCTGCTTGAGGAGGCGCGCCATCGCTACGAGGGTGGTGCAACCGGAATTGCCCAGCTGCCCCGCGGCTGCCGACCTGGCATACAGGCGGCTGCGCTGCTCTATGCCGATATCGGCCGAACCGTCGAGGAGCGCGGTTTCGACTCCGTCACGGCGCGCGCGGTGGTGCGGCCCACGCGCAAGCTGCAGCTGCTCGCGCTGGCTTCGCTCGCCAGCCTGGCTTCAAGTTCGCAAAGTCAGGGCACGCCCCCCCACGAGATCGACTTCCTCGTCGATGCCTCGGGTCTGCCCTTGCACGCACCCGCGCCCCCAGCTTCGTCAGTGGACACCGTGCTGGCGATCTTCGAGAAGCTGGAACGCCGCGACCGCATGCCGATGGGCGGTTTTGAATCCGCTGGAGCGCAACGCCTGCAGGCGTAGGCCTGCCCGCAGCACGCAAGGCGGTAAATAACGGGGGTGGGGTTCGGGGAGGGGCGCAGCCCCTACCTGAAGCTTAACCTCCCGCCTTTCGGTCCAGTAGGCACATCACCAAACGCCCGAGCCGCCGTCCATCGAAGCCTTGGTTTCAATCAAGATTGATCCGGCTGCGCTGCCAGGGCAGGATATTGCGCGGCATGCGAAAGGGCAGCATGGCCTGGACCACGCGTGAGGCGAAGCGGTCCAGCGACAGCGACTCGTGCACAGCCAGCACGTTTTCTCCCTGCAGCGTTATTCCCAGCAGTGACCGCGCGTAGAACGGCCCGCCTTCGAGCCCGCGCACGATGCGCGGCTGCGTCCCTGGATCCACGGCAACCGAGCGGTTGATG
>CAIQGU010000031.1 GCA_903871435.1 uncultured Burkholderiales bacterium
CAAGTTCGTCGCCGACATCGACCGCCTGATCACCGACAAGGAAAAGGAGATCATGACGGTCTGAGCCCTCCGGGCGATCGTCGGATACTTCCCCATTGCGCTTTACTCTGCCGCACCTGATGGCCGCCGCTCCACACGATCATGCTTCAGCGCCCGCCGCAGCGCAGGCGGTGAACGGCGTGGCGGGCGCGGGCAATGGCGGTGGCGATCCGCAGCCACCGGCACCGCGGCCCGGAATTCCCCGCCACGTCGCCATCATCATGGACGGCAATGGCCGCTGGGCCACGTCCCGGCGCTTGCCGCGAGTGGCAGGCCATTCGCGCGGCGTTGATGCCGTACGCACCGCCATCGAATCGTCCATCGCCGCGGGCGTCGAATACCTCACCTTGTTCGCTTTCAGCTCGGAGAACTGGAAGCGTCCGCCCGATGAAGTCTCCGTGCTCATGCGCCTCTTCGTGAGCTCGCTGCAGCGCGAAGTCGACAACATGCGGCGCAATGGCGTGCGGCTGCGCGTGGTGGGCCAGATCGAGACCTTCGAGCCGCGCCTGCGCGAACTGATCGCCCGCGCGCAGGAGCAAAGCGCCGGCAACACCCGGCTTAACCTCACGGTGTGCGCGAGCTACGGCGGCCGCTGGGACATCGTCCAGGCAGCCCAGCGTTTTGCCGAGCAAAGCGCATCGGGCGCCTGCCCGGCCGACGAAGCCGGGTTCGAGCGCTACTTGTCGATGTCTTTCGCGCCCGACCCCGACCTGCTCATCCGCACGGGCGGAGAGCGGCGCATCAGCAATTTCCTCATCTGGCAAATGGCCTACGCCGAGCTGTACTTCACCGATGCGCTATGGCCCGATTTCGGCCGCGCCGAGTTCACCACGGCATTGGAGTGGTACGCGCAACGCGAGCGGCGCTTTGGCCGCACCAGCGAGCAGCTGCAGCGGGCCGTGGGCTGATGCTGCGCACCCGCGTGC
Organism: uncultured Burkholderiales bacterium; assembly: GCA_903871435.1. Taxonomy (GTDB): domain Bacteria; phylum Pseudomonadota; class Gammaproteobacteria; order Burkholderiales; family Burkholderiaceae_F; genus GJ-E10. The sequence continues at coordinate 966 of CAIQGU010000031.1, forward strand.
TCACGGCAGTGGTGCTGCTGGCGCTGGTAGCCGCGGCGGCGGCGCTGTCTCTCCAGGCCCTGATCGCGCTGGGCGCCGTCTTTCTTGCGCAGGCCTTGGCCGAATGGTTGCGGCTGAGCGGCGTGCGGCCGCTGGCCGCTTATCTCGTCGCCGTGCCTGCTGCAGTGGCGGGCTTTGCGCTGCAATGGCTGGGAATGGCGCCACCGCCCGCCGTGCTGCACGCGCTGTGCGCGCTTGCCAGCCTGGCGTGGGTATCCATTGCGGTGGGCCTCGTCCTGGCGCAGCGCGGTCCCGTGCACGTTTCGCAACCCTTGCTGATCGTCCTGGCGATAACGCTGGCCGGTGTTGCCTGGCTGGCGCTGGTGGCCTTGCTGCAACGCGGCGCCGGCTGGACGCTGTCGGTGTTAGTGCTGGTGTGGTTGGCCGATATCGCCGCTTACTTTTCGGGGCGCGCCTTTGGTGTGCGCAAGCTGGCGTCCCGCATCAGCCCGGGCAAGACCTGGGCGGGCGTCTGGGGCGCCTTGGCGGTCGTCGTGATACTGGCCGAAGGGGCGCGCTGGCTTTGGCCGCAGGCAAATTTATGGTCCACCGAACTGCTGCGGGCAGCTCCGGCCGCTGGCGTGGCGGTGCTTCTCGCGCTTGTAGCGCTCAGCATCGTCGGCGACCTTTTCGAAAGCCTGGTAAAACGCCAGGCCGGCGTCAAGGACAGCGGTACGGTGTTGCCGGGTCATGGCGGGGTCTGGGACCGGATCGATGCGACACTGCCCGTGCTGCCCCTGGCGGTGCTGGCGCAGTGGGTGGTGCTGCGGGGAGGATGGCTTGGCTGATCAGAAAAAAATCCCGCTTGGAGTCCCGGGAGAAATCCCGGGTGTAGGCCCGGCTGTAATCCCGGCTGTAATCCCGGCTGTAATTCCCTCCACGGCGCGCACCGGCGCAAGCCAGGACACGGGCGTGCAGGGCGTAACCATTCTGGGTGCCACGGGGTCGATAGGCGCGAGCACGCTCGACGTCATCAGCCGTCATCCGGGCCGTTTCCGCGTGACGGCACTCACCGCGCAGACGCGGGTCAAGGAGCTGGCTGCGCTGTGCGCCGCCCACCGCCCCGAGCTGGCGGTCATTGGTAATCCGGATCTCGAGAGCACTCTGCGCGATCTGCTCAAGCAGGCCGGCAGCGCCACGCGCGTGGCCAGCGGCACCGCCGGTTTGCTCGAAGCCGCCCAAATGCCTGGCGCGCACACCGTCGTGGCGGCCATCGTCGGCGCCGCGGGGCTGCTGCCTACCCTCGCGGCGGCGCGCGCCGGCAAGCGCCTGCTGCTGGCCAACAAGGAAGCCATCGTCTGCGCCGGCGCGCTGCTCCTCGACGCGGTGCGAGCGGGTGGTGCGCCCCTGTTGCCAGTCGACAGCGAACACAACGCCATCCATCAGTGCCTGGCCGGCGCCGCAAGCCACGCCGGCGTGCGGCGTCTGGTGCTGACCGCGTCGGGTGGACCGTTTCGCCAGCGCACCGACTTTACCGGCGTGACTCCCGAGGAAGCATGCGCGCATCCCAACTGGCGCATGGGGCCGAAGATCTCGGTCGATTCGGCCACCTTGATGAACAAGGGTCTGGAGGTCATCGAAGCAAGCTGGCTCTTTGGCATGGCGCGCGACCGCATCGATGTTGTCGTTCATCCGCAGAGCGTCATCCATTCGATGGTCGAGTTCGGCGATGGCTCGGTTCTGGCGCAGCTGGGCACGCCCGACATGCGCACGCCTATCGCGTATTGCCTGGGTTTTCCCGAACGCATCGACAGTGGCTCGGCCAGCCTGGACTTCACGCGCCTGGGTGCCCTGCATTTCGAGGCGCCGGACCTGGAGCGCTTTCCCTGCCTGGGCCTGGCCTATCGTGCCCTCGATGCGGGACCGGCAGCCAGCATCGTGTTGAACGCTTCCAACGAAGTGGCAGTCGAAGCTTTTCTGGCGGGCCGGCTGCGGTTTACGGCCATTGCCGGCGTAATCTCGGAGGTCCTGGGCAGCGAGTCCCCGGCCGCGCCGACCTCGGTGGACAGCGTGCTTGCCATCGATGCGGCAGCGCGCCGACGGGCGCAACAGGCCGTGGTGCGGTATCAGTAAAGGTGGGCGCTGAACTGTCGTCAAGCCTGGCCTGTTCGTGCGGTCGTCCCGGCAGGCGGAATCAGTAACAGGCGCTCAACACGCCGGAAGGCAGGATGGCAATGAATCTCCTCACGACCTTGCTGGCGTTTTTCGTGGCAGTCGGTGTGCTCATCGTGGCGCACGAACTGGGCCATTACGCCGTGGCGCGCCTGTGCGGTGTGAAGGTGCTGCGTTTTTCGGTGGGGTTTGGTCGCCCCCTGCTGCGCAAGGTGATCGGTCCCGATCGCACCGAATGGGTCATCTGCGCCATTCCCTACGGCGGCTACGTGAAGATGCTCGACGAGCGGGACCCCGAGTGTGGTCCACTCAGTACCGCGGAACAGACGCGCGCTTTCAACCGCCAGAGCGTGGCCCGCCGCTCGGCCATCGTCGCCGCCGGTCCGGTGGCCAACCTGCTGCTGGCGGTGACGTTCTACTGGCTGATCAATGTCACGGGCACGCTCGAACCGGCACCGCTGCTGGCCGCACCGCATGCCGGCACCCTGGCTGCGCAGGCAGGCCTGCGGGAAGGCGACCTCGTGCTCACGCAAGGCGGCCGGGCCGTGCGTTCCTGGAACGACCTGCGCTGGGCTCTCATGCAAAGTGGTATGGGGGTCACGGCGGTGCTGCTCACCGTGCGCGGCAACGACGGCAACGAGCGCACGGCAACGCTGGACTTGGCCAGTGTCCGATCGACCGAAGTCGACGAGGCCTGGTTCACCGAAAAACTGGGCCTGGACCGTGGGTCCGGACTGCCGG
>CAIQGU010000032.1 GCA_903871435.1 uncultured Burkholderiales bacterium
CAAGATCCGCGGCGTGCGCACCAGCCGCAGCGGCGGCCACCAGGACGTCCCCGAGCAGGACGTGATCATCGAACGCGCGGAAATCGACGGCTGAATCCGCCAGCCAGGCGAACCATGCGTTGGCTATCTCCCCTCGCCCGCGACAGCGGGAGAGGGGCTCAATGCGATTTGAAGAATTTTTTAAAAACGCGCATGCCCTGCCATGAATGAAGCAACGCCGCTCGTATCCCCCGTCCCCGCACTGGTCAATCGCATTGACCACTTGTCGCTGCAAGGTCCCGTCTTCATCTCGGATCTGCACCTGACTGCCCACCGACCCCGGACGCTGCAGCGATTTCTCGATTTCATCGACCAGCTCACGGCTCCCGTCAAAGAGCTCGTGATCCTGGGCGACCTCTTCGAATTCTGGGCGGGCGATGACGCGCTCGATGGCGCAGATGCCGACGACGCCGCGGGCGCCACCGTAACCCAGGCACTGGCGGCCGTAGTCGACCGCGGCATTGCCGTCTACCTGATGCATGGCAACCGCGACCTGCTACTGGGCGGCAGTTTTCTCGCGCGCAGCCGGGCGCAGTTGCTCGCCGACCCCTGCCTTGCGCTGCTGGGTGGCGGCAGTGGCGACAGTGCAGCGCCGGGCGAGCCGGTCAGCGTGCTGCTGGCCCACGGCGATGCCTACTGCACCCTGGACCTGCCCTATCAGGCTTTTCGCCGCCAGGCACGCGATCCGGCCTTCCAGGCGGGATTTCTGCGGCAGCCTCTGGCCCAGCGCCGTGCGCTCATCGGCCAGGCCCGCGCGAAGAGCGAGGCGGGCAAGCAGCAAACGGCCATGGAGATCATGGATGTCACGCCCGAGGCGGTGGCCGCGGCGCTGCGCGCGGCGGGCGTTCAGCGGCTGCTGCATGGCCACACCCATAGACCGGCCCATCATGAATTCGCGCTCGACGGTTCCGCCGCACACCGCTGGGTGCTCACCGACTGGGAGCTCGAGGCCACGCCGGCCCGGGGTGGCGGCTTGCAGTGGCGCGATGGGGATTTCCACGCGCTGAAAGCCTAGTAGCGTAGTGGCCAGGCGGCGTGGCGGCCGCGCTGCATAACGGACCTGCGCAAGTAAGCCAGTATCTCCGCCCTGCCCGTCCTTCAGCCCTGCCCGTCCCGCCCTTTCTTGCCGCCCGCGCGCAGGTGCCGCGGCAGCACCATGGCGCTGGCGATGCCGCGCAGTATGTCCACCTCGGTTACCGTTGGCCGCGCCCGCAGCAGCAACCGGCGCACCCGCGCGAGCAGGTGTTTGGGTTCGGCCGGATCCAGGTAGCCCACGGCGGCGAGCCCCTGTGCCAGGTGTTCGAACATCGCCTCGGTCTGCTCCACGCTGGCCAGCGGATCATCGGCGCGGGGCGCGGGCTGCGAGTGATCGCGGCGCGGGGCTGCAGCGTCGGGCGCGCCGGTGGCGTCCAGCAGTTCACGGCGCGTTTCGTACGCCACCACCTGCGCCGCCTGGGACAGGTTGAGCGATGCGCGCACGGGGTCGGCCGGAATACTGCAACACTGGTGGCAGCGCTGCACATCGGCATTGGAGAGTCCGGTGCGCTCGGGGCCAAAAACAAAGGCCACCTGGACGCCGGGCGCCGCCAGGGCCCGCGCACAATCGCGCGCGGCCACGCGCACCTCCACCGGCGGCGCGCCAAATTCCCGCGCATAACCGGTGGTGGCAAAGGCCAGTTGCACGCCCTCCAGGGCCTGCGCCAGGGTGTCGTAGACCGTGGCAGCGGCCAGCACATCGCCGGCGCTCGCGGCCAGGGCTATGGCCTCCGGGGCGGTACGAAAGTTCGGATCGCGGGGGGCCACCACGCACAGCCCGTCAAAGCCCATGGTGCGTATGGCCCGGGCGCAGGAGCCGATATTGCCCACATGGCTGGGTTCCACCAGGATGAAGCGCACGCGGCCGAACGCCGCCGCGGCGGGCGAGCCTGAGGCACTACCTATAGAATCGGGGTTATGCATCCATTGCTCAATACAGCGGTAAAGGCGGCCCGCAAGGCGGGGGCCATCATCAACCGGGCCAGCCTCGACCTCGATCAATTGCGCGTGACCTCCAAGGGTCATGCCGATTTTGTCACGGAGGTGGATCGGGCTGCCGAGAAGGTGATCATCGAGACCCTTTCCCAGGCCTACCCCGACCACGGTTTCATCGGCGAGGAATCCGGCGCCTCGCACCCCTCGGGGGCCAGCGCCGAAACCACCTGGATCATCGATCCGCTGGATGGCACCACCAATTTCATCCACGGCTTCCCGCAGTATGCGGTGTCCATCGGCTGCCAGCAGGCCGGGCAGATCACCCAGGCGGTGATCTACGATCCCTCGCGCAACGACCTGTTCACGGCCACGCGCGGCCGGGGTGCATTTCTCAACGACCGGCGGCTGCGCGTGTCCAAGCGCTCGCGACTCAAGGAATCGCTGATCGGCACGGGCTTCCCGTTTCGCGATTTTGAAAAACTCGAAAAATACCTGCAGCTCTTTCGCCGCCTCACCGCCACAACGGCGGGCCTGCGCCGGCCCGGCGCCGCCGCGCTGGACCTGGCCTATGTGGCAGCCGGGCGCCTGGACGGCTTCTTCGAATACGGCCTCAAGCCCTGGGACATTGCCGCGGGCAGCCTGCTGATCATCGAGGCCGGCGGCCTGATCACCGACGACCTGGGGGGAGCGGACTACCTCACCAGCGGCAACGTCGTTTGCGGCACGCCCAAGATCTTTCCGCAGCTGCTCAGCATGATCCAGGGCGGCGAGGCGCCCGCCGAGGACGATCCGGCATGAGCCTGGCGGGGATTAAAAAACGCCTGCTGCGGCCGCGTCCCCTGTACCTGCTGGTCGCCGTGGTCTGCGCCCTGCTGATCGGCGCGGCAATGTACTTGCAGTTCCACGAGAACCTCGAACCCTGCCCCTTGTGCATTCTGCAGCGCTACGCCTACGTGCTGGTGGGCGCGCTGGCGCTGCTGGCCGCGGTGCTCCCCGCGCTCTTGGGCCGCATTATCGCTTCCCTGGGCGTGCTGGCCGCGGTAACTGGCGCCGGCGTCGGCGTGTGGCATGTCTGGCTTCAGCTCCATCCCCCGGCGGTATCGGCTTGCGGCCCTAGCCTGGA
>CAIQGU010000033.1 GCA_903871435.1 uncultured Burkholderiales bacterium
CATCCTGCTGGCCTGGGGCCTGCAGGCTTATTACATCAAGCTGGCCAATGCCACCATGGACGCTGAAAGCATCTTCTTCTACATGATGCTCACGGGCCTCATGTTCATTCCGTTGGCGTTCTTCCTCACGGATTTCTCCAAGCCGGTCTACCTGGGTTTCTCCGGGCCCTACCTGGCCGCGCTGATCCAGATCCTCAATGCAGTGGGCGCGCTGACCCTGGTCTACGCCTTCCGCTACGGCAAGGCCATGGTGGTCTCGCCCCTGGTCAATGCCGGCGCGCCGCTGCTGACGGCGATCATTTCGCTTCTGGTGGCTGGGGTGGTGCCGGGCCCGTACAAGATCGCCGGCATCGGCTTCTCGCTGGCGGCTGCCCTGCTGCTGGCGCTGCAGCCCGAATGACGGCGGCGGAGGAACCGGCATGAAGGCCATACTCGACATTATCCATGCCCACCGCGCAGGTTCAGACGTGGGCATTGCCTCGGTCTGCTCCGCGCACCCGCTGGTCATCGAAGCGGCGCTACGCGATGCGCAAACCCAGGGAGAAATGGCCCTCATCGAGGCCACCTCCAACCAGGTGAACCAGTTCGGCGGCTACACCGGCATGACGCCGGTGCAGTTCCACGACTACGTGGCCCGGATCGCCGCTGGCGTCGGATTGCCCATGGAGCGCGTGATGCTGGGCGGCGACCACCTCGGTCCCAATTGCTGGCAGGCCGAACCGGCGGACCGCGCCATGGAACTGGCCGGCTGGATGATCGGCGACTACGTGGCAGCGGGATTTCGCAAGATCCACCTGGACTGCTCGATGTCCTGCGCGGGCGATCCGCGGCCGCTATCCGACGCCGTCGTGGCGCAGCGAGCGGCGCAGCTGTGCGCCGTGGCCGAAAAGGCATGGCAGGCAAGCGGCGGCGAGCCGCCGGTGTACGTCATTGGCACCGAGGTTCCGGTGCCGGGCGGCGCCACCGAAGATTTGCATACCCTGGCGGTGACCACGCCCGAGGCGGCGCGTACGACCTTCGAGGCGCATCGCGCCGCGTTCTCGGCCGCAGGGCTCTCGGGCGCCTTTGCGCGCGTCGTCGGACTGGTTGTGCAGCCGGGGGTCGAGTTTGACCATCACAAGGTGATCGACTACGTGCCCGCAAAGGCGCGCGCGCTCAGCCGCAGCATGGATGGCGAGCGGGGCCTGGTATTCGAAGCGCACTCGACGGACTACCAGACCCCGGCGATGCTGCGCGCCCTCGTCGAGGACCACTTTGCCATCCTCAAGGTGGGACCGGCAGTGACCTTCGCACTGCGCGAGGTCTACTGGGGGCTCTCGGCAATTGCCCAGGAGCTGGAGGGCGGATCGGAGAACACCTTCCGCGCGGCCGTGCTTGGGGCCATGCGCGCGGACCCGCGCCACTGGAAAGCCTATTACACGGATCCGCAGCGCGAAACCTTGGACCTGCAATACAGCCTGAGCGACCGCATCCGCTACTACTGGGCGACGCCCCCGGTGCAGGCCGCGTGCGCGGCACTGCTGGCACAATTTGACGGCCGGCCGCCGCCCCTCACCTTGCTCAGCCAGTATCTGCCGCGGCAGTTCGCGGCGATACGCGCCGGGCAGCTCCCCAATGAAACCCGGGCGATACTGCTGGACGGCGTTGCCCACGTGCTGCGCCAGTACGCGCAGGCTTGCCGGCCGCGCGCCGCAGCCGGCACTGTCCAATCCCCTTGAGGACCGATATGCAATTTCCCGGATTCAGCCCCGCCGAGATCGACAGCGCGGGGGCCCACTGGACGGCACGCGAGATCGCGCAACAACCCGAGATATGGGGGCAGCTGGTCGCGCTGGCCGGCCAGGACAGCCCGGTGGCCTGCTACCTGGCGCCGCTGCTGCGCGATCCGACGCTGCGCATCGTCCTTACTGGCGCGGGATCGTCGGATTTCGTCGGCCAGTGTCTCGCACCCGCCATTACCCGGCAGTTGCAGCGCGCCGTGGCGGCAGTGGCCACTACCGACCTCGTGGCTGGACCCGCCGGCTGGCTGACGGGCGACGCGCCCACCCTGCTCGTGTCGTTTGCCCGTTCCGGCAACAGCCCGGAAAGCGTCGCGGCCCTGCAGCTGACGCAGGGCCTCGTGCGCGACTGCCACCACCTCGTGATCACCTGCAATGCGCAGGGAGCGCTGTGCGAGATCGCCGGTGACATGGACAACGCCCATGTGTTGCTGCTGCCGGAGGCGTGCAACGACAAGAGCCTGGCCATGACATCGAGCTTCTCCTCCATGCTGTTGGCTGCCGCCCTGGCCTTCGGCATTGTGTCCGACCGGGACGTGACGCTGGCCAGTGCCGGCGCGCAGCATGTGCTCGATTTCGCGCTGCCGCTAGTGCGGCATATCGTGCGCACGGGATTCGAACGCGTCATCTACCTGGGCGCCAACGAACGCAAGGGCCTGGCGCGCGAATCCGCCCTCAAGCTGCTCGAACTCACCGATGGGCGCGTAGTCTCCCTAGCCGATACGCCGCTGGGCTTTCGGCACGGCCCCAAGACCATCGTCAAGCAAAACACCCTCGTCGTGGTTTTCCTGTCCCGCGACCCCTACGGCCGCCGCTACGACCTGGACCTCCTGCGCGAGCTGCGCAACGACGGGGCGGCAGG
>CAIQGU010000034.1 GCA_903871435.1 uncultured Burkholderiales bacterium
CCGCATTTTTCAACGGTAGTCATCGTTTCGGCCGATGCGGAATGGAAGGAGGTCAAGAGACTGTATCCCAAGGCCCGTTATCTTCCGCAAGCCTACGGCGAGTTCTTTGTACTCGCTCCCGGCACCGTGGTGATGCACGGCGGCTGGGGCAAGATTTCCGCGGCGGCATCGGCGCAATACGCAATCGACCGCTGGACGCCGGACAGTATCGTGAACCTGGGCACCTGCGGCGGAATCGCCGGACGCATCGACCGCTATGCAGTGGTGGCCGTCACCAAAACCATTGTCTACGACATCGTCGAGCAGATGGGCGATCCCGACGAGGCCATCGGTTTTTATACGACGGCCATTGACCTGAGTTGGGCTGGTACGCCGTTGCCGGGCTCGCCCATCGCCACGGTCCTGCTCTCGGCCGACCGAGACCTTGTCGCCGGCGACATCAACGCGCTGGTTGCAAAGTACGATGTGCGCGCCGTCGATTGGGAGTCGGGCGCCATTGCCTGGACGGCCCGGCGCAACGGCAAGCGCGTGTTGATTCTGCGCGGCGTGAGTGATCTGGTGAGCGTCCAGGGCGGCGGTGAGGCCTATGGCAATACCGGCGTGTTCGAAGATGGAACCCAACGGGTCATGAAGACCCTGTTCGATATCTTGCCGGCATGGCTGGCGCGGCTCAGCGAGAACCCTCGGTCGTTGCGCCAGCCATGAGCCGCCGCATGAAGTAGGTGTAGGTCAGCGCCCGGGTGCGCGCGGTCTCCTGCAGGTTGGCGCCAGCGCCGTGGCCGCCTTCGGTCACCTCGTAGAAGTAATACGGTATGCCGTATTCGGCGAGGCGCGCCGCGAATTTGCGGGCGTGCTGCGGGCCAACGCGATCATCCTTGGTGGTCGTCCACACGAAGGGTTCGGGGTAGGCCACGCCTTTACGCAGGTTTGCATACGGCGATATCGAGGCGAGGAACGCCTTTTCCTCCGGCACTGAAACGCTGCCGTACTCGCCAACCCACGACGCACCTGCCTGGATCGATTCGAAGCGCAGCATGTCGAGGAGCGGCACGGCGATCTCCACCGCATGGAAGAGTTCCGGATGCTGTGTCATTTCCACACCCATGAGCAGGCCGCCATTGGAGCCACCCGAGATGCCCAGGTGGTCCGCATCGGCAATGCCCCGATGCGCGAGGTCACGCGCAACCGCGGCAAAATCATCGTAGATCTTCTGGCGGTGGGTCTTGAGGCCGGCTTCGTGCCAGGCGGGACCAAACTCGCCGCCACCGCGGATATTGGCCAGCACGTAGGTGCCGCCGCGTTCCAGCCAGAGCTTGCCCAGCAACGCGGAGTAGTGCGGAACCTCGGAAATCTCAAAGCCGCCGTAGGCATTGAGGATGGCGGCGTTGTGGCCGTCGCGCGCCGCCTCGCGCGGATGCACGACAAAGTACGGCACCATCGTGCCGTCGCTGGACGCTGTCTCGAACTGCTCGACGGCGTCGCGGCTGGCATCAAATAGCGGTGGCTGGGTAAGGAAAGGCCGGGCCACTGTGTCACCGGCAACCCACAGCGCAGGGGGCGTCAAGAATCCCTCCACGCGCAAGATCACCGTCGCGCCGTGGAGGTCCGTATCGCCCAGCGATACCGCGACATTGTCCGGCAGGCTGAGGCTGGTCCGAGTCCAGGTACCGTCTTTGCCGCGCCGGAACGTCGCCCCCCGGCCGCGTACCGTGTCGAGCGTGGTGAGCACGAGACTATCCCGCGTAGAACCGAGTTCCTTGACGGCTTCCCGCGGTCCGGGCGCGAAGACGACCACAGGTTGCAGGTTCGCCGGAGCCTTGCGCGCGGCAACGACGTCGATCGCCACCACGCTGCCCGCGGCCAGGACCTGCGCACCGCGCGACCAGTCCTGCGCGAGGCGCAACACGAGTTGACCATCCACCATGGGACCTACATCGAGCTTGAGCGGTACATCCAGGCGTTGCGTCGACTTGGGGGAAACGAGGTAGGTCTCCGCCTCGAACGTGCTCAAGGGCCGCTGGATGAGACTCACGGCGCGGCCGTGACCATCGGCGACCGTCATGGGCGTTACCCCGTAGCCGCCGTCGTGGGCCGCGCCGCGGAAGATCTCGGTTGCGGCGGCGAGCGGCTGGCCCCGGCGCCAGCGCTTGACGATGTACGGGTAGCCCGAATCGGTCAGGTCACCCGCCGTCCACTCGCTTGCCACCAGCAGGGTGTCGCGATCCTCCCAGGACGTGCGCAGCTTGGCGCGCGGCAACTGGAAGCCGCCTTTGACGAAACGCCCCTGCGCGAGATCGAACTCGCGGGCAACGATGGCGTCCTCGCCACCATCGGACAGGTAAACCATGCAGCGGGCGCCGCGCAGCGGATCACAATCGGCATCCTTCCAGACCCAGTTGGCTTTTTCCGAGGCCGACAGCGCGTCGAGGTCCAGCACGGTTCGCCAATGCGGCTTGCCCGCCACAAAAGCGCCAAGCGTACTGCGCCGCCAGATGCCGCGCACATGC